>JAAWIS010000092.1 GCA_022796475.1 Lachnospiraceae bacterium
ATACCTTGCTCTTTTTCTCCCGGCTCCTTTATCGGCTCGTTGGATTTCAACATTTATTTTAGCACCGGTACTGTCAGTAGCAAGAATATCAAACCTTACGGAACGATTCAACAAATTTTCTACAAACACCTGGGTACGAACGTCCAGCACCTTTAAATCCGGCTTTTCCAGTACAATCTGCAATACCAGTTCTATGCTTGCTGTATCTCCCTCAAAACACTTTGTGAGGAAATCATCATCAAGCAGGCGAAAACCTCTCAGCCTCTGTAAATCTTCCTGATGTTTCTGGTCTATCTGTTCCGTCACTGTCAATCTTCCCACCTGCTTTCCCTTCTGTTTTTGTATCTCCATACTACCATAAACCTCCTGATTTTACAAGCCGGGATCCAGTGCCTTTCTGAATCCCGGCCTCTTTCCGTTATCGCTTTTTTACATCTGCTGTATCTCATTTTTCAGCATACGCTTGATTTTGTCGCTTATGGTTTTCTCGCTGGTCTTACTAAAATGAACCCTCACAATGCAGGTCGTTCAGTCAATCTTCTTCATCAGTGCGGGAGCATCCTTATCATTCCTATTGAATTTACTTTTTCAAAGCGGATTTTAATCTTACAAAGTGGATTTTACTTTTTCAATTCACCTAAATTTCTGTTTTAAAATTACGAAATTAATGTTATGATAGGAATTGTGAAATCTGAACATTCTATATTTATTCAACTTATTTTCATATGTGCAGCCATGTGAAAATCGAAACAGCGAGGAAACTATCTATGAATACAGGAGCCGTAATCTTAGCCGCCGGCCATCATGTCCCCCAGGAACCATTTCAGCCTATGATGACCCTTGGAGGAACTACCGTAATCCGCCGTATTATTATTTTGCTGAAACAGGCAGAAATTAATCCGATTGTGGTTATTACAGGACGCGACGGCGACATAATCGAAAAGCATATCTCAAAAATGCGGATAATTTGTCTGCGCAATCCAGATTATGAAACATCACAAATGTATGACAGTATCACAATTGGCCTGAATTATATTGAAGATCTCTGTGATCGGGTTCTGATTCTCCCGGTAAAATATCCTTTATTTTTAGGGGATACCATCCAGCAGCTTTTAAAAACAAAAAAGCCGGCGGCATGTCCCGTCTATAACGGCAAGCGAGGCCATCCGGTTTTGGTTTCAACCACATTGATTCCAAATCTTCTTCATTATCATGGCCACCGTGGACTTGGCGGAGCGCTGCGCCAGGATTCTGTTAATCCTTTTGTGGAGGAAATCGCTGTAGCAGATCAAGGTATTATCCTGTCAGTAGAACGAGAGGAAGACTGCCTGGCTGGCTGTGACCGTTCCAGAAAAATCCCCCTCCACTGCGTCAACCATTTATATCTGGAAAAAGACGAAATCTTTTTTGGTCCTGGAATTGCTCAGTTTTTAGGGCTGATTGACCACACCGGATCCATGCAGACCGCATGCAGGCAGATGCACATGTCCTACAGCAAAGGCTGGAAAATTATAAAAGACGCCGAAAAGCAAATGGGTTTTCCCCTTCTGATTACAAAATCCGGCGGATCTGATGGAGGCTTTTCCCAGCTTACACAAAAATCAAAGGACTATCTGACCCGGTATCTGGCTATGGAAAAGGAACTGGAGCAGGAAGCAAAGCGGCTTTTTAACCGATATTTTGGGAAGGAAGAGGAATCCGGAACGTGATGGAACAAATACCGGCAAAACACATTGTTACAAAAACGAAAAGCAGTGACTGGTTTGGGTTAGACTATAATATGAATATTTACCGCGGCTGCTGTCATGGCTGTATTTACTGTGACAGCCGATCTTCCTGTTATCAAATCACGGATTTTGACCAAGTCCGGGCAAAAGAAAATGCCTTATCCATTATCCGGGATGATCTGCGCCGTAAAGTAAAGAAGGGCGTTGTGGGAACGGGTGCCATGAGTGATCCTTATAATCCTTTTGAAAAAGAGCAAATGCTCACCCGCCATGGACTGGAATTAATCGATGCCTTTGGATTCGGGGTTGGAATTGCTACAAAAAGTACGCTGTTGTGGAGAGATGCAGATATTCTGGAAAGCATACGGGAACATTCTCCTGTCCTCTGCAAAGTCACCATTACCACCCCTAAAGATGATTTATCACAGATCATTGAACCTGGTGCGCCCTGTTCCTCCAAGCGGATGGATCTGATTGCCCGTCTGACGTCCAGAAACATTTTTGCAGGAATTTTGCTGATGCCTGTCCTTCCTTTTATTGAAGATACAAAAGAAGATATTATCCGCCTGGTTTCCATGGCTCATGATGCAGGAGCACGTTTTATCTATCCTGCTTTCGGAATGACCTTGCGCGGTAATCAGAAAGAATGGTATTTTGACTGCTTAAACAGGCTGTTTCCGGAGGAAAATCTGCCTGCCCGATATATAAAAAAATACGGAAATTCTTATGAGTGTGCCAGCCCCCATGCCAAGCTGCTGTGGAATGCCTTTTCCTCTGCCTGCGAAGAGAAAAACATCTTGTACCGGATGCGCGATATTATTTCAGCCTACAAAAGAGGCTGCGAGTATACACAGCTTAGTTTATTCGACTAAGCTTTCCACGGCTCTTCACTGGCAAACAGCCAAAATTTCCCTCAGTAAATCAGGGAATCCTTTTCAGGAAGCATTTTCAGGTATTATTTTTGTCATTTGGTAAATTTTCATAGACGAAAGCGAAAAACTATGTCATAATCTGTGATAGAAAAAAATTTTCACTATGGAGGGAAAAATGGCAGAAAAACGAATCATTCAAGTAGAAGAAAAAGTACCTTTCCGTATGCTGGTTCCCCTAAGTATTCAGCATATGTTTGCTATGTTTGGCGCGTCTGTGCTGGTGCCTTTTCTCTTTGGCATCAATCCGGCAATCGTTCTGTTTATGAATGGAATTGGAACACTTCTTTTTATTGTTGTTACAAAAGGCAAGGCACCGGCCTACTTAGGCTCCAGTTTTGCATTTTTAGCCCCTGCCGGAATCGTAATTGAACATTTCGGATATCCTTACGCCCTAGGAGGTTTTGTGGCAGTAGGCTTCTGCGGATGTATTCTGGCGTTTGTGGTTTACAAATTCGGCACCAAATGGATTGACATTGTGCTTCCTCCGGCTGCCATGGGACCTGTAGTCGCGCTCATTGGCCTGGAACTTTCTGGATCTGCTGCAAGCAATGCAGGACTTTTAGATGAAGTGATCCGCCCCCAAAATCTGATTGTATTTTTGATTACCTTAGGAATTGCTGTATTCGGAAATATTCTGTTCCGCGGATTTTTATCTGTGATTCCCATTCTGATTGCAGTTATTGCCGGCTATGCAGCCGCCCTGGCTGTAGGGATCGTAGATTTTGGACAAGTGGCAGCAGCCCCCTTTTTTGCCCTTCCAAATTTTCAGGCTCCGAAATTCAGCGCGGAAGCAATTCTGATTATCCTGCCGGTTATCCTGGTCATTACTTCGGAACACATTGGCCATCAGGTAGTTACCAGTAAAATTGTGAACCGTGATCTGTTAAAAGAGCCTGGCCTTCACCGTTCTCTTTTCGGCGATAACTTTTCTACCATGCTTTCTGGCCTTATCGGTTCCGTTCCAACTACAACTTACGGCGAAAATATCGGTGTAATGGCAGTAACCGGAGTTTACAGTGTATGGGTTATTGCCGGAGCCGCTGTTTTGTCCCTGGTGTGTTCCTTCAGCGGAAAACTGTCTACCTTAATCAGCACCATCCCCGGCCCGGTAATCGGCGGAATTTCTTTCCTGCTGTACGGAATGATCGGCACCTCTGGACTGCGGATTTTGGTGGATTCCAAGGTAGATTACGGCAATTCCAGAAATTTAAGCCTTACTTCCATCATCTTTGTAACTGGCCTTTCCGGAATTTCAGTCAAAATTGGAAATATCCAGCTTACCGGAATGGTTTTAGCCTGTGTGGTAGGAATGGCCCTTAGTTTTGTATTTTATATGCTGGATCGTCTTCATTTAACTAATGATTAATATTCGTCTGAAATCCGCTGCTGTTCACAGTTGTCCTGTAAACAGCAGCGGATTCTCTCAGCAGACAAGAAGACTCTGAACGTTTTGACTTTACAAAAATAACTGCAGGTTTTATAATATATTTAGTTCACCAGTTCCGGGAGGAGTGCAAATTTGTATAGCCGGTGTCCAGTCTCACACGATAAACCCTGGGAACACGCGGCTGCTGGTGTTCTTCTGTGCGAAGGGCAAAGCAGTTCATTCTAACAAGCAGATTTCCCTGCCTGCGTTAATCCCAATCTTTCAGCTCTTACAAAAATCAGTTCCCCTGCAATGCTGACAGCGATTTCCGCTGGAGTCTGGGCAAGAATCTCTGTTCCAATTGGCATATGGCAAGCATCCAGCTCTTCTTTTGAAAAGCCATCTTCTATTAATTTCCCTGATACGACCCGGATTTTATTTTTGCTCCCCATTACCCCAATATAACAGGGATGTGCTGCCATCGCCTGCTTTTGCACATAGTAGTCGTACTGATGGCCTCTGGTCATAATACAAACGTAGTCTTCACGATTGATGTGGATAACATCTTCAATATGCTCCAAATCCCCCACAACCGTTCCGTCTGCTTTTGGAAAAACCCTGGGATTGGCAAATTCCTCCCGGTCATCCATGACAATGCAGGAAAAACCCACATGAGCTAAGAGCGGAACCAATTCCTGGGCCACATGGCCGCCGCCAAAAATATACACTCTTCCATCCATAACAAGGGGTTCTGCAAAATATCTTCTTTGGTTCTGCTCCCATAATACTATTTGTCTGCCTGCACCTGGGATTTTAATTCCTTTTTTTTGTAATTCTTCATCTGCCATGCCGGATTCTAAGAAAAGTTCCATCTGCCAGGTTTCCTCTTCTGTAAGATCCCACAAAAGCCAGCCTTTTTCCCTTTTTTCCAAAGCCTCTAAAAGTGAATTGCAGAGGGAAGGAAATGTGTTGTTTTTGGGACTGATATATTGAAAATACACACAAATATTACCGCCGCACACCATTCCGATATCGGCTGCCTGGCTTCTGGTCAGGGAAAATTCCTTGATACCGGAAACTTTTTTCTTCATCAGCTCCATGGCCTTTTTCATAGACTGATATTCTACCGCGCCTCCGCCAATGCTTCCCCTGATCCTGCCGTCTTGTTTTATCAGCATCTTAGCTCCCATTCTTCTGGGGGTAGAACCAGAACTGGAAATGATAGTGGCTAAAACAGCCTCTTCACCTTCAGACAAGCTCTTTTTTATTTCTTGAAATAAATCTTTCATTCCTGCCGTTCCTTCCTAATTCTCAATGGTGTTATGCTGTCTAATGTTCTATTCTGCGTCATTTAGCTGAAAGTAAATGTGTCAGAACACTACCCTTTCGTTCTGTCGTCTTTCAGCAAAAGAATGGCCTCTGGATCCACCCGCAGCCAGGGAGGAACCACTTTCATTTTATCGTGGCAGTATATGGTTTTTTCCCGTTTCCACCACAAACCGTTTTCCAATGTAATATACCATTCAAATGGCATCTCTGAAATCCTGGGATTTCTTACCGGAATCAAATTCGCGTCCTCCCGGCCAGATAATTCTTCTGCTTCCTGCCCGGACAATGCCGTAAAATCATGGGCCCGGATCCCGATCGCACCAATCTCCTCCGTTACCGGTTTTTTTGTAGTAAGCTTAAGACCTCCCCAGTCCATTGCCAAAACCTGGTAAGGTCCCACAGGTCGGATCCGGGAAATATTTTTGCATCCGGTAATCCTGGCTGCCTGACAGGTAACTGGATTTTGAAATAACTCCCTTGTTTCCCCAGAAGCAAGAACCGTTCCACGGCTCATCAGCAGGAGATGACTGCAAAGCTGATACGCCTCATCCCGGTCATGTGTTACCATCACAGCAGGCTTTCTGCAGCTTTCCAGCAAATTTGCCAGCTCCATCCGCAGCTCTTCTTTCAAGTAAGCATCCATAGCAGAAAAGGGCTCATCCAGCAGCAGTACCTGAGGTTCATAGGCAAGAAGTCTTGCCAAAGCTGCTCTCTGCTGCTGTCCGCCAGATAGCTGACCTGGGTAACGGTTTTCCAACCCTTTTAAGCGAAACCGTTCCATCATCTCCTGTGCCCGCTTTTTTTTGTTTTTGCAGGTATCCTCTTTCTTTCTGTCCCGGTTCACAACTCCGGCCATAATGTTTTCTTCTACTGTCATATTGGGAAACAGGGCATAATTTTGAAATAAGTAGCCCACCTTGCGTTTTCTTGGCGGAAGGCTGATCCGCTTTTTTGAATCAAAGAAAACCTGCTCAAGGCAGGTTCCATCCTCCTGTGCCTTCTGAAGGCAGATTCTGCCGAAATCCGGATCTGTGATCCCTGCTATGGATTTCAGCGTCATACTTTTTCCGCATCCGGAAGGCCCCAAAATTCCCAGGCATCCATTTTTTACAGAAAACGAAATGGTTAGCTGGTATTCCTTTAATGCTTTTTGGATATGGGCTGTCAAAAGACCTTCATTTTCTTCCATCATTCTGCCGTTTCCTTTCTGACCAAATGGATCCGTAATTCATAAGCGCCACAGAGAAAAATGCAATTGCTGCAATAATCGTCACATACTGATAAGCCCCTTCCATATTCCCGGCTGCTACTTCCGAATAAACAGCCATAGGAAGCGTCCTGGTCTTTCCCGCAATATTTCCTGCAATCATAGCGGTAGCTCCAAATTCTCCCAATCCTCTGGAAAAAGCAAGGACACCGCCGCTTACCACACCAGGAAGCGCATTCGGAAACAGCACCTTCCGGAAAATGTTCCATTCACTCATCCCTAAGGTTCTGGCCGCATCAATAAGATCTCCATCCACCTGCTCAAATGCCCCTCTGGCTGAACGGTACATAAGAGGAAATGACATTACAACTGCTGCAATCACTGTCGCGCTCCAGGAAAATGCAATTTTAATGCCGAAATACGTCACTAGAAATTTCCCTACAGGACGTTTTACTCCCAGCAGGTACAGGAGAAAAAATCCGGCTACAGTCGGCGGCAGCACCAAAGGCAATGTCAAAATCCCATCCCAGATCGCCTTCCACTTTTTACTTTTTATCCCCACAACTGCCCAGGCTGCCAAAATCCCCAGAAAAAACGTAAGGATAATAGACAGGCTTGCTGTCCTCAAAGATATTAAAACAGGTGACCAATCCATACTATTTTCTTCCTTTTCGAAATATCCAGGAAATTCCACTTACATCATTATCTCTGAAATCCCACTTCATAATTATCTCTGAACCCTCACTTCATAATTATCTCTGAAATCCCACTTCAATATTATCTCTGATATCCTGCTTCGATATTATTCTTAAATTCTAATCCGGAAAGAATATGTGTCACTGTACGGGATCAAATCCGTAAGTTTCAAATATTTCCATCGTTTCCGGCATTTTTAAAAATTCCAAAAATTCCCCGGCACTGTCCGGATGAAGGGAATCTTTCAGTACGGCTGCCGGATACTGTACTTTTTGGGACAGGCTCCCTTCCGGAGCCTCTGCAGCTACTTCCACCTGCTCCGCCATGGCTGCCGCGTCTGTAGCATAGACAATCCCTGCATCTGCGCTTCCGGCAGCAACTTGGTTTAGTACCTCTGTTACATTGGTGCCGAAACTGGCTTTTTCCTGGACAGTATCCCAAAGTCCAAGGGAAGTTAAAGCCTCCTTGGCGTATTGCCCAGCCGGAACACTGGCAGGATCTCCTAATGCGATGATCTCTGCCTTTGCAATCTCTTCAAATGAACTTAGGCCAAGGACATTTCCGGAAGGGACAATCAGAACGATTTTATTTTCCAGCAAATTTACAATCGTTTCCGAGTCTATTTTCCCCTCTTTATTCAATGCATCCATTTGTTTTGCGGATGCTGACAAAAAGACATCCGCTTCCAGTCCTTCTTCAATCTGAACCTGAAGCTTTCCGGAACTGTCATACGTTCCGATCACCGTAATATCCGGGTATTTCTCCTGAAACATGGGAATTAGCTGATCCTCAAAAACATGTTTCAGGCTGGCCGCCGCTGCCAGCAAAACGGTCACATTTTTTGAATTTTTTTTTGCTGCCTCCTGGCTGATTGTTTCACCCTCTGATTTTTCATTTTGAGATTTCTCGCTTTGAGATTTTTCAGAACCATGTTCTGCTTTTGACTGGGCAGGCATATCTGTATCTGTAGATTGGGCAGCCGTGGCAGTTATTGCCGTGACAGCAGTCGCTGCGGCAGTACCAGATTCCGGATTTGATGCAGATGAGCATCCTGCCAAAAGGATCGCTGTTACGATCATAAAAGAACTCTTAAAAGCAAATGGTTTCATTGTCCTATTCCCTTCTTTTTCACCAAAATTCCTTTTTCTTACTGCCTTCCGCACTCAGATTCGCTGCCTCTTAGAATCTTTAGCCCATGTTCCAGAGGCCCCATGATAAAGCCAAGACTTTCCCTAACCGCCTTTGGACTTCCCGGCAGTGTTACGATTAATGTTTTGTTCCGGATCACCGAAACGCCACGGCTTAATATGGCCCGATCCGTAACCTGCATGGAACGGTAACGGATATATTCGGCAATCCCGGGGGCATTCCGGTGCGCCACAGAAAGAACAGCTTCCGGAGTCTGATCCCGGAGAGAAAATCCCGTTCCTCCGCTGGTTACTATCAGATCAAGCTGTCTGCTGTCTGCCAGGCGGATCAAATGGGCTTTCAGAACTTCCGGCTCATCCGGAAGCAGCAAAAGCTCTTCTACTTGATACCCGGCCTCTTCCAATCGGTTCTTTGCCTCCGGACCGCTTTCATCCTTCCGCTCTCCCTTAGCTCCCT
Source organism: Lachnospiraceae bacterium (assembly GCA_022796475.1). Lineage (GTDB taxonomy): Bacteria > Bacillota > Clostridia > Lachnospirales > Lachnospiraceae > Caccovicinus. Next base: position 8,863 of record JAAWIS010000092.1, read on the forward strand.
TATCGCTTAAGACAATAACGGCTGCTGTAAAGGGGCGTTTTTGGTTTACCCCTAAAACCTCCATCATATCGCCGGGGCGGATTCGGCCTTCCTTTATTACCTTTGCAAACACGCCTTCTCTTGGCATAATGCACTCTCCCATTCGGTGATAAATCGCACAGTGACTGTGACACTCTTTTCCGATCTGGGTTATCTCCAGCTCTGCTGTCCCTGCCGCCAGTCTGGTTCCCACCGGAAGGCTTCTGAAATCAATTCCCTCCACCACCAGATTTTCTCCAAATGCCCCATCCGTTACATCGGCGCCTCGTTCATTAAACGCCTGAACCTTGTCATAAGAAAGAAGACTTACCTGCCGATGCCAGTTTCCTCCATGGGCATCGCCTTCAATACCGAAGTCCACAATAAAATGGCCTTCTAAAATCCTGTGCTTCTCCACTCCCCGGATATCACTGATGCAGATAGCATGTACCTTTCCTTTTTGTTTTCCCTCTTTTTGATTTTTTTCCAGTTCCATATACGGTTTCATCCTCCAATATCAATCATATTATGCTGTTCTGTCATCTGCTGGGGCTGCTCAAAACAGTGGGCCTTTGGCTTTAACCGAATGGCCTGGCTAATAGCGGCAGTTAATCGCTCCTGCAGCTTTCTGTCACCTGGACAGTCTTTATAATTCCAATTCCAATGTCCGTTTTCAAGGCAGTTTCCCAAACTATTTTGCTGTCCGGCCCGCAGAATACTCCTTAAATCGATTCCGTCCTCATAGCATAAGCATGTTTTTAAATAGCCCTGAGAGGTAATCCTGATCCGGTTGCAGCCTGTACAAAACTTCCCATGTATGGCACTGATAAAGCCGATGCTTCCCTGAAAGGATGGTATCTGATAATATATGGCAGGGCCAAATCCATGTACTTTTTCGTCTTTCTTTGTCCCCGGATACTCATTTAAAAGCCTTTCCAAAATTTCATGATGGTTCAGGGACTTAAAATTCCGGCCGTATCCAATAGGCATCATTTCAATAAATCGTACATCCACCGGATACCTGGAAGCCAGCCTGGCTACCTCAAGCCAATCGTTTTCCTGGCCGGAATCCTCTTCCCAAACAGCAGAAACTGCATTGATTTTTACTGGAATCTTTTTGGAAACTGCCTGCTCCAGTCCCGTAAGCACCTGCCTAAGCCCGTCTGTCCCGGTAATTTCCTGGTATCGTTTCCGATCTGTAGTATCCAGACTAATATTAATTCCGTCAATCCCAGCCTCTGCCAGGGATTCTAAAAAATGGCTTAAGCAAATCCCGTTGGTAGTGATGGTCACTTTCTCAATCCCGCAAACTGCTTTTAACATTTTTATCAGTTTGCAGCAGCCCTTTCTGGTCAGCGGCTCGCCGCCTGTTACTTTAATATGCCGGATGCCAAGAGATGCGCCTGCCATGGCCACCGCCTGTATCTCTTCCAGCGTCAGGATTTCTTCTGGAACTACAGAAGAAATTCCATAAGGCATACAGTACCGGCACCGTAAGTTGCATCGATCAGTAATGGAAATCCGCATGTAGTCAATGGTTCTTCCATAAGAATCTTTCATGGCCTGTCAACCTTGGGATGCTTAAATTCCCCGCTCTTTCCGCCTGCTTTGTGCTCCAGATAGATATCTCCCAACTCCATTTTTTTATCCACAGCCTTGCACATGTCGTAAATGGTCAAAAGCGCTGTAGTTACCCCGGTCAGCGCTTCCATTTCCACGCCGGTTTTTCCTGTGGTTTTTGCCGTGCAGCGGGCCAGAATTTCACTAGTTTCTTCCTTGATTTCGAATTCTACAGAAAGCTTAGTCAGATTCAGGATATGGCATAATGGAATCAGCTGTGAGGTTTTCTTCGCCCCCATAATCCCGGCTACCCGGGCGATTCCCAACACATCCCCTTTCGCCATGGTTCCTTCTGCCACCTTCCGTAAACAGTCCTGGCTCATAAAAATACTTCCCCTGGCAGTGGCCTTTCTTTCTGTATCTGGCTTTTTTCCTACATCTACCATATAAGCATTTCCATGCTGGTCAAAATGAGTAAATTCCATCTTAATATCCCTTTCCGAATCCGCAATTTGGGAACGTGCACTCCGGGCAATTCAGGCACAAACCTCCCTGCCCCAGACCTGCAAGCTCCTGGGCTGTCACCTCATCGTCTGCAAGAATCCTGGGCAGCACCAAATCAAAAATCGTTCTTCTGGCATACATGACACAGCCGGGAAGTCCGATAATCGCTGCTCTTCTGTTCCCTTTTTCTTCTTTGATATCCAGGTACGCCAGAAGGAACATTGCCCCTGGAAGCACAGGCGCACCGTAGGATACGATTCTGGCTCCTGTGTTTTTAATTGCTAACGGCGTTTTGTCATCCGGGTCCACACTCATGCCGCCAGTACAGATTACCACATCTGCGCCATTTTCAATCATTTCTAAAATGGATGCTGTAACTTTTTTATCGTCATCATTCCAGGTAACATGGCTGATGACTTCTGTATCAAACTCCTGCAGCTTTTCTTTTACTACAGGTGTAAACGTATCCTGGATCCGCCCATAAAATACTTCATTTCCAGTAGTGACGATCCCTACCTTCTTATGGACAAAAGGCATCAGCTTCAAAATCGGCTGTCCTCCTGTGGCTTTCATGGCTTCCTGCCTGGCTGCCCTCATTTTCTCTTCCTCAATTACCAGGGGAATAATCCTGGTTCCTGCTAATTTGTCACCCTTTTTTACCGGGAAATTCCCATGACGGCTGGCTATCATCATTTGTCCAAAACCATTAATCGCCCGGATACCTTGGTTATTGACCTTAAAGAGCCCGTCAATGGCTGCCCGCAGCTCAATCTTCCCCTCTTTCGGCTGGGAATGCTCCATATTGCTGTTTTCGCAAATCTCGCATAAGATCCTGGCCGCCTCATTTTCATGAAGCATTCCTTCCTGGTTCTCCCACACGTAAAGCCAGTCCTTCCCTACACTTAATAATACCGGAATGTCCTCTTTGGTCACCACATGGCCTTTTCGAAACACGGCATCTTTGGTAACCTCTTTTATAATCTGTGTAATATCATGGCACAGCACAGCACCTTCCGCATCTACTGTTTGAATTAGCTTCATTTTATAACCCCTTTTCGTTATTTATTCTTTTGAATAACGTTAATAACAGCATAACTGATTTTCATAGTTTTGTAAAGGTATTTTATTGTAAAAGCTTACCTTCGGGCCAACTTGGAGCGAAGCCGGAATATGTTAATCATCACATTTCGGAAAAATAAAAAGCCGCTCTTTGAAAGAGCGGCAAATGTTGCAGGTTGGCAGTCCATATTTATTGTAAGCCTTTGTACATGAAAGAAAGCATCTGTTTAAACAGATTATTTATGGTTCATTTCTTAAATGGAGTTTTTTCCAGCAACCGATTCAGCCAAAAGCATACTGTAATAACAATCCATACTTCCATAACTTTCCACACAATGGCAGCCATACCTTCTGATATCGAAACATAACTCAATAAGACAATTACAAATTGGTTTAGACAAACGTAAAGCAGTGACTGTCTTCCGATTTCCTGGAAAATGGGTAATGCAGCTTTATTTTCAATCCATCTTGCAATATTCCAGAATACCACCGTTCCTGCTACAGCATTTATCCAGAACAGTATTATGTTTGCATACTGATTCATCCTAACATTAACATATCCATTAATGAATATAAGGACAGCATTCAGTACAAATCCAATAGCACTATAGCCTATTTTTAATTTCAGGATTCTCTCTCCATATTTTCGTAACAGATACCCAATAAGGAAAAAGCCAATTCCAACCATTGCGCTATCTGCTGAAAATGGCAGCGACACCACGTGAAGGGATCCCATAAACGAAATAATTGTTATAATAATAACAGCTATGGCCCATGGAATATACTTGAGCAGCAAAAAGGAAACTATGCTGACCACAAACATGGCTGGCAGAAACCATAAGGCTCCATTCAAAGGAACTTGTATCGTATTGGGCCAAATGATCCCGTTCCACTGTGAATTTCCCATAAATGACCATAACAGTTCGTACATAAAAGCAAAAAAGATATAAGGAGCCAGCAGCTCCTTCATTTTCCTTAATATGTAACGTCCGGTATTCTTTCTTGGATCATAAAAATATCCAGAAAGAATAAACCACATAGGCATGTGAAAAGCATGGATGTAATGATCAAAAACGGAACCAAACCATACATGCCCCATGATCATGATAATAATGCCAAAACATCTGAAGAGATCAACATCACCTGCTCTGCTCTGCTCTGCTCTGCTCTGCTCTGCTCTGCTCTGCTCTGCTCTGCTCTGCTCTGCTCTGCTCTGCTCTGCTCTGCTCTGCTCTGCTCTGC
>JAAWIS010000093.1 GCA_022796475.1 Lachnospiraceae bacterium
CTCGACGTAGCAACCGCTACGCCTTCGTTTGTGGAGCAGCACTCTCAGAAAAATATTCGGCGGAATTTTACCATATATGAACCAGACAGAACACTAGTTGACAAGGGCCAGGCGATTTTATATAATAGAAAAACACGTTGCCAAATTAGCACTGCGCTATGTGAAAGTGAAAATCCACAAAAAAGCGGAACACTGGAAAGAAATGAGAAATTACGGCAAAAGGAGAATTTATGTCAAATAAACTGATTCATACCCCTGAGGGAGTGCGGGACATTTACAGCAGAGAATGTATGCAGAAGCTAAAGGTTCAGGAGAGAATTTTAAATGTATTATACCTTTATGGCTATCAGCATATTGAAACTCCAAGTTTTGAATTTTTTGATATTTTTAATGAAGATCGGGGAAGTGTAAGCTCCAATGAAATGTTTAAGTTTTTCGATCGGGATAATAATACCTTGGTGCTGAGGCCGGATATGACGCCTGCCATTGCACGCTGTGTATCGAAATACTTTGCGGATGAGGATATGCCTCTCCGCCTTTGCTACTTAGAACGAACCTTTGTGAATAATACCAGTTACCAGGGGAGATTAAAAGAAAACACACAAACAGGTGCTGAGATGATTGGCGATGACTCCAGCGATGCAGACGGAGAAATGATTGCCATGGTAATTGACTGCTTAAAGGCAGCAGGCCTTGAGGAGTTCCAGGTAGAATTAGGACAAGTGGAATTTTACCGGGGACTGGTAGAGGAGGCCGGGCTGGACACAGAATGCCAGGAAACCTTAAGGGAATTAATTGAAAATAAAAATGTGTTTGGTGTGGAAGAATTATTGGAATCGATTTCTATTAAGCCGGAATTAAAAGAAGTATTTCTGCGCCTTCCGGAATGGAACGGTTCCATCCAGCAGATTCAAAAAGCAAAGGAATATACGAATAATAAACGGGCTTTATTTGCAATCCAGCGATTGGAAAAGGTCCATCAGATTATGGAGCATTACGGGCTTTCTGAATATATTTCCTTTGATTTAGGCGCGCTGAGTCATTACCGCTATTATACAGGGATTATATTTAAGGCTTACACCTATGGCACTGGGGATTATATTGTTACAGGAGGCCGCTATGACAAGCTGCTTTGCCAGTTTGGAAAGGATGCTCCGGCAGTAGGATTTGCGATTGTGGTTGACCGGCTGCTAATGGCTCTTTCCAGTCAGCATATCTCTTTGGAAGTGGAAAAACCGGATACATTAATCTTATTTGATATTTCAGCCAGGATTCCGGCGGTTCAATTGGCAAAGAAGTTTCGGCAAAAAGGGGCTCCGGTTACGTTTCAGAGGAAGCATAAAACATCAGCACTGGAATCCTATCTGACGATGGCAGAAAGGGAAGGCATGTCACAGGTGCTGTATGTAAATGGTGATGGCACAGCGATCCAGGAGTATTCTGTTTTGTCTGGAGAATGGAAGGGTTTCTGCATGGAGGAATGGGTATGAGGGATATAACAATAGCCCTGGCAAAGGGAAGGCTTGCAGATAAGGCCATGGATTTATTTGAACGGATTGGCATCCACTGCGAAGAGATGAAAGATAAGCATTCCAGAAAGCTGATTTTTGTAAGTGAAGACCTTGGAATGCGGTTTTTTCTGGCAAAAGCCAGCGATGTCCCTACTTATGTAGAGTATGGAGCGGCTGATTTAGGGATTGTAGGAAAAGATACCATATTAGAGGAAGGCCGGAAACTGTATGAAGTGCTGGATTTGAAAATGGGCGCCTGCCGTATGTGCATATGCGGGCCGGAAACGGCCAGAGAGCGGTTAAAGCATCATGAATTAATCCGGGTTGCCACCAAGTATCCCCACATTGCAAAAGATTATTTTTATAATAAAAAATATCAGACAGTAGAAATTATTAAACTGAACGGCTCTATTGAACTGGCTCCCATTGTAGGGCTTTCCGATGTAATTGTGGACATTGTAGAAACCGGAAGTACTCTTCGGGAAAATGGCCTTGTAGTGCTGGAGGAGGTCTGTGGGCTGTCGGCCCGGATGGTGGTAAATCAGGTGAGCATGAAACGGGAAAATGAGCGAATTACCAGAATAATTAAAGGACTGCAGGAAATTCTGAGAGAAGAGGGAAATGTATGAGAATGATACGGCTGGATGAAACCACAAAGAAAAATATCTTGGAAGGGCTTTTAAAGAGGGATCCCAATCAATATACCCAATATGCAGATACGGTTTCTCAAATTGTAGAACAGGTAAAGGAAAAGGGAGATGAAGCGCTTTTTGCCTATACCCGCCAATTTGATGGGGCGCAGATCGATCCGTCCACGATCCGGGTAACAAAAGAAGAAATTGAAGAGGCAAAAAGCCAGGTGGATCCGGCTCTTTTGCAGGTAATCGAAAGATCAATGAATAATATCCGGGAGTACCATCAGCGCCAAATCCGCCAAAGCTGGTTTTCCAGCAAGCCGGACGGGACGATCTTGGGCCAAAAAATCACACCATTGGAAAGTGTAGGCGTGTATGTGCCAGGCGGAAAGGCAGCGTATCCATCTACGGTTCTGATGAATATGATTCCGGCGAAAGTCGCCGGTGTAGAGCGGATTGTAATGGTAACGCCTCCGGGGGCAGACGGCAGCGTCAATCCGGTTACTCTGACTGCCGCTTGTCTGGCAGGCGCTACAGAAGTTTATAAAATCGGAGGCGCCCAGGCAGTTGCGGCTCTTGCTTTTGGGACTGGTTCCGTTCCCAGAGTAAATAAAATTGTAGGACCAGGGAATATTTTTGTGGCATTGGCGAAAAAGGCAGTCTATGGCCATGTAAGCATTGACAGCATTGCCGGACCAAGTGAGATTCTGATTCTGGCAGACGAAACGGCCAATCCACGGTATGTGGCAGCGGATCTTTTAAGCCAGGCAGAACATGACCAGTTAGCGTCTTCTATTTTAGTGACTACCAGCATGGAACTGGCCGAAGCTGTTTCGAAGCAGGTGGATCAGTTTGTTCAGACACTTTCCAGAAAAGAGATATTAGAACAGTCGCTGGAAAATTATGGGTACATTTTGGTTGCAGATTCCCTGGAGGAAGCGATTCAAACAGCAAATGATATTGCTTCCGAGCATTTGGAAATTGTGACTAAGCAGCCTTTTGAGGTGATGACCAAGATTCGGAATGCAGGGGCCATTTTTATTGGGGAATACAGCTCAGAGCCTTTGGGAGATTACTTTGCAGGGCCCAATCATGTACTTCCTACAAACGGTACTGCAAAATTCTTTTCACCTTTGGGGGTAGATGATTTTATTAAAAAATCCAGCATTATCTATTATTCCAGAGAGGCGCTGGAACGGGCCCATAAGGACATTGAGGCCTTTGCCAATGCAGAATCTCTGACTGCACATGCGAATTCCATTCATGTACGGTTTGAAGAAAAGAAGGCAAAGGAGAACTAAGAAAATGAAGGAAACTGAAACTAAAAGCCGCATAGCACAGATTCGGCGGGATACAAATGAAACTAAAATTTCCGTTAGCCTGGATTTGGACGGGACAGGCAAGGCAGATATTCATACCGGAATCGGTTTTTTCGACCATATGCTGAATAATTTTGCCCGCCACGGGTTCTTTGATTTAACCATTCATGCAGAGGGCGATTTAGATGTAGATACCCATCATACCATTGAAGATGTGGGGATTGTGCTGGGAAAGGCCATCAAGGAAGCAGCAGGGGAGAAAAAGGGGATTCGACGGTACGGCTCAAAAATTTTGCCTATGGATGAAGCCCTGATCTTATGCGCCCTGGACTTATGCGGGCGGCCGTATCTGGTTTATGATTTGAATTTCCAGAGGGAATATGTAGGAGATCTGGAAACTGAGATGGTGAAGGAATTTTTCTATGCCCTGTCTTACAGCGGGGAAATGAACCTGCATATCAAACAGTTTTCTGGTACCAATACCCATCATATCATTGAGGGCGCTTTTAAAGCGTTTGCAAAAGCATTAGACGAGGCTGTTTCACTGGATGAACGGATTTTGGGAGTGCTTTCTACGAAAGGGAGCTTGTAGAAATGGACAGACGCAAACAAAGGATATCCCTGTCAGATAAGATGTCCAAGCTGATTTATTTGGATCGTTTTCTGTTTGCAGGGGCAGGATGCCTGGTTGTGGGAATTTCCTGTTTGATCAGTTTTTTATTTCTGTATGGACTTGCGGAAGATCGCTTTAACAAGAGGCAAATGAATCCGGCATACTTTGATTCCTATACTGCCTCTGGTTACAGCAGTACAGAAATTCAGTATTTGACCGATTATTTTGCGGAACATACAAAAGAAGGATACCGGCTGTATATGGGATTTGATAGCACCTTAAAGCCATTTATTCTTTGTTCCGAAGGGGATCTTCCAGCAGAGCTTCAGGCTTTGCTGGATTATACATACGGCCAGGAGGATGATCCGCTGCCGGAAGCAGTCCGGATTTCCGGGTTTTGCAGGCCCCTTAATTCGGAAATTATGGGATTTGCCAGAGATTCTTACAGCATGATGTGGGATGAGTCCGAGCAGATTCCAATAAGTTCGGATGAACTTTCGGATATGGTAGGGAATTATTATTTGGATATTCGGTCTTTCAGCTTTCAGGAAGAATATCCCTGGTCAAAAGCTGTTTTTGGATTCCCTGTGCTGTTTCTTTTTGCCGGGGTCCTGTATTTGATACGGTATCTGAAACGGCTGAAAGCCTGCAGAAAACGGATGGAAGGATGGCTGGAATGGCTTCCTGCCGCTGACAGGGAGTTTGCAGATGCGAAGGAATTTAAAAAGGGACTTAAGATTTATTTGACAGGGCATTATCTGATTCTGGCCGTTTATTACTTTGATATGATTCCGCTGGCAGATATTGAGGAGCTTTCGGAAAATCTGAATATCTTAATGGCTGTGGCAAAAGATGGCAGCAACCATATGATTATTGAGCGGCACAGATGCCGCGGATGCTATGACCAGCTAAAGGCAGAGCTTTACAAAAAAATACAGGAAATTAAGGACATTCAACAATTTAGCCAGGCTGACTACAATTTCTGATCTGGAATGATGTTTGCCAGGCTCAGCCATGATAATGAAGGAGGAAGGAACTATGATGCAGCTTTATCCTGCAATTGATTTAAAAAACGGTCAATGTGTCCGTCTTCGGCAGGGAGAATTTAAAGACATCACAATTTATTCAAAATCTCCGGAAAAAGTAGCCGTCTATTGGCAGCAGCAGGGAGCCAGCTTCCTCCATCTGGTGGATTTAGACGGCGCGCTGTCCGGACATTCAGTAAATGAGCCGGTTATCCGGGAAATTGCAAAGAACGTTTCCATCCCGATCCAGGTAGGCGGAGGGATCCGCACCAGGGAAGATATCGAAATGATGCTTTCACTGGGCGTAAAGAGAGTGATTATCGGAACGAAAGCAGTGAAGAATCCGGAATTTTTAAAAGAAATGACAAAACTGTTTGGAGCAGAGGCCATTGTAGCCGGTGTAGACGCAAAAGACGGTTTTGTAGCCATTGAAGGCTGGGAACAGGTAAGCACAGTAAAGGCTTCCCAGTTATGTCTGCGTATGAAAGATTACGGAATCAAGCATATTGTCTATACCGATATTTCCAGGGACGGCATGCTTTCCGGGCCAAATGTGGAGGCTACCAGGCAGCTGACGGAAGAAACCGGGCTGGATATTATTGCTTCCGGAGGAGTATCCTCCATGGAAGATTTGCAGCAGCTTTACAGCCTGGGAATAAAGGGGGCGATTATCGGAAAAGCTCTTTATGAAAACCGGATAGATTTAAGGGAAGCCGTTGCCAAGTTTCAGGGTGATTCTAATCCTCAAAGGAAGGAAAACATATGACAGAATACAAGCAATTAATATGCGGATTTGGCTGCAGGGGAAATCAATTGTTTTCGTTCGGCTCCCAGGAGCCGATTGATTTTAATGCAGCAGATGCTTGCGGATATGCAAGCGATAATGGGGCAGATCAGATTTTTATCCTGGACTGCTCAGAAACGGAGGAACAGCATCAGCAGGCTGTCAGCACATTAAAAGAGATTGCCTGCAAGATAGATACTCCTGTTATTACTGGAGGATGGATTCAACGTTTTGAAGATATTAAAAAATATTTATATGCAGGAGCTGCAGCCGTATTTTTGGATGTAAGTATTGATGATCATGTAGATTTGATCAAAGAAGCTTCCAGCCGATTTGGAAGTGAAAAAATATATGCCTACCTGCCAAACGCAGACTATCTGGATCGGGTTAAGGAATATGCCCAGCTAGGCGCTTCCAAAATCATCGGAAAGGAATTGTGGAATACGGATCATTACCGCTTCTGGCCAGACAGCCTTCCGCTTCTTATTTTTTCTGATACAGATATAAGCGGGCAGGAAGGAATCAAAAAAGCAGCAGATCAGCTTGCAGGCAGATACAGAATTCCTGCCGTCCAAGGAATTATCCTTACAGCCATTCCATGTGAACGTTATATGGATATGAAGCAGGCATTAAAGACAAAAGGAATTTCTGTGGATACTTTTGAAAGCAGCATTGGCTGGGAAGATTTTAAACGAAACAGTGACGGCCTGATTCCCGTAGTTGTGCAGGACTATAAGACAGATGAGGTCTTAATGATGGCTTATATGAATCAGGAAGCTTTTTTGAAAACTCTGGAAACGGGAAAGATGACTTATTATAGCCGAAGCAGAAAAATGCTGTGGCTGAAAGGGGAAACGTCGGGCCATTTCCAGTATGTAAAATCCTTAAGTCTGGACTGCGATCATGATACCATACTGGCAAAGGTTCGTCAGATTGGAGCTGCCTGCCACACGGGAAACAGAAGCTGCTTTTTTAAAACGCTGGCTGCCAAAGAATATAAAGAAACAAATCCATTAAAGGTGTTTGAAGAAGAGTATGCTATTATCCGGGATCGGAAAGAGCATCCGAAGGAAGGTTCCTATACGAATTATCTGTTTGATAAGGGAATTGATAAAATCTTGAAGAAATGCGGTGAGGAGGCAACGGAAATTATTATTGCCGCTAAAAATCCGGATCCAGAAGAGATCAAGTATGAGATTGCTGATTTTTTATATCATGTAATGGTTTTAATGGTAGAGAAAGGCATTACATGGGAAGAAATAACAAAAGAAGTGGCAAACCGATAAGAATTTAGTGAGAAGGAGTGTTTCGATTATGTCTTTTGTTGCAGATAAGTTTTTACGGTATATTTCTTATGATACACAGTCTATGGATGAGGTGGAAAAGATTCCAAGCACAGAATCTCAGTTTGCTTTAGCAAACCTTTTAGCAAAGGAACTGGAAGAAATGGGGGCGGAGGAAGTAAAGGTAGATGGTCAATGCTATGTAACGGCTGTAATTCCGGCCAATACGGAACGGCAGGTTCCTTCCCTTGGCTTAATTGCCCACATGGATACGGCTCCTTCCTATTCCGGAACCAATGTGAAACCTCAAATTATTAAAAACTATGACGGAAATCCGATTGTTTTAAATTCAGAACAGAAAATAAAGCTGGATCCGGCAGATTTTCCGGAGCTTATGAATTACGTTGGAAAGGATTTGATTACCACTGACGGAACCACACTGCTTGGAGCTGACGATAAAGCCGGTGTTGCAGAGATTATGGCAGCAGCTCAGTATTTTCTTACCCATCCGGAAGTAAAGCATGGTAAAATTTGTATTGGATTTACGCCAGATGAGGAAGTAGGAAAAGGAGCAGACGGATTCCCAGTAGAAGCTTTTGGCGCTGATGTGGCTTATACAGTAGACGGCGGCGAGCTTGGGGAATTGGAATTCGAAAATTTTAACGCTGCTGGAGCAAGAGTTCATATTTGCGGAAAAAGCATTCATCCAGGTTCTTCCAAGGGAAGAATGAAAAATGCTGCTTTGACAGGAATGGAATTTCAGTCAATGCTTCCAGTTTTTGAAAATCCGATGTATACGGAAGGATATGAAGGCTTTTATCATTTATATCAGATAAAAGGAGATGTAGACCATGCGGTTTTAGACTATATTATCCGGGATCATGATTTTGGGAAATTTGAAGCAAAAAAAGAATTGTTTCTTAAAATTGCCGGTTTTCTCAATGAAAAATACGGTGATGGAACTGTTTCTGTGGAAATAAAGGATACCTATTATAATATGAAAGAAAAAATACAGCCTTATCTGTATTTAATTGATATTGCCAAGGAAGCAATGGAAGAGCTGGAGATCCAGCCTAAGATCTGTCCGATCCGCGGCGGAACGGACGGGGCCAGATTATCCTATATGGGGCTTCCATGTCCAAACCTGTGTACTGGCGGCCATAACTTCCATGGGAAGTATGAATATATCTGTATTCAATCCATGGAGAAGATTACAGAGATGCTGATTTTGATTGCAACAAAACTGGAAAGGCGATAACCGTTATGTCAGAAATTTTTGATGAAAATAATATGAGGAATATTCTTGAAAACTGCATTCCAGACGGAGAAACGCTGGCAGCAGGGATCCATGGCATTACGCTTCAGATTAATAAGAAAAAGACATCAAAGTTTGATGTCTATATTGGCATTACAGAACGGTATTTGCTGGTTGTGGAGTGTGAAGAACGGATCTATCTGAATAATTTCTATCACATTCCGGATTTGAGAAAAGGCGTGGCTGAGGATATTGGCACTTGTTTTCTTTTGGAAGATATTAAAAGCTGCGAAATGAAAAATGGGATTATGGGAGCGGTTAACTGTTCCATTACATTAAAGGACGGCAGTTTCCTGAAGCTGCAGATGCCGAAGCGCGGAGGGCTGGGAGGCGGAATGCCTCACCATACAGAATACCGCGAAAAAATCATGGCGCGTCTGGGAGCTTTTGGCTCTGTTTGAAAAAACGGATACTACAATCTTTATTGAAGTTCAATTATAGGTAATTTAAGATAAGATGATGATAAGAATAGCAGTTTTAACGATAAAGTTATATGCCCCTTGGGTTCATTCTTTAAAGGAAAAGCGGATGGTAGTGAAAAGCCTTCTGTCAAAAATACGGAATAAATTTCAGGTATCAGCAGCAGAAGTAGCAGATCAAGATATCCACCAGTCAATTATAATTGGAATTGCAGCAATTGTACCACACAATGCCCAGGCAGATCATGTGATGGATGAGGTGATAAGCTTTGTGGAGCAGACCACAGAGGCAGAGATTATAGCGGAAGAAAGGGAAATCCGATAAGGCAGCATCCTGCCCAAAGGGAGCAGCTTCGATGAACTGACACAGCAGGACATTTTTTGATGATGAATCACACCTATTCTTATAAAAGAAAAAAGCTGAACAACCGTAGCCCATACGAAGTGTTCAGCTTTTATTAATGGAAAGACGTGCTTAAGAAACTGGGTGTTTACCGGTTGCTGCCGGGAATATCATCTTAAAACTAAAACTTCACAAAAAGTAACAGATAAATTTTCATAGTGCTGCCAGAACAAAACAATTCTATCCGAACAGAATAGGGATGAATTCTCCGGATACAAAAATTTCGGGAGAGAATAGGAATTATGCTATGAAAGTTTGATTTAATAAACTAAATGCAAAATATAATTGACATTTTGATGAATAAAATATATAATGTAGAAGAAAGGACAGATAGCAGATACCGCATTTTAAAGGAGGGTAGGATGAAGCAGAATGCAAAAAAAAATGTTAAGATGAAGGCGGCCAGAGCTTTAAAAGGGATGTCACAGGAAGATTTAGCAAAGGCAGCAGGAGTTACCAGACAGACCATCGGTATGATTGAAGCAGGAGATTATAATCCTACTTTAAATTTATGCATTGCCATCTGCAAGGCTTTGAATCAAACACTGGATGGATTATTTTGGGATGATGAGAGTTAGGAGGTTGTATCATGGATGAACGCATTAAACAAGGATACCACAAAATTTACAGTGAGCTGTATCTGATTCTATTTGTATTGACGGCTGTTTCTATGATTGTAAATGTTGTATTTTTAAATAAGGATGTAACTCAGTTATGGCTGGAGTACATTATATTAGTGGGAAGCCCGATTTACAGACTAGTTCGGATCAAAATGTTGGGAATCGCTGATCCTCCGGCAGCAGGATGGAAGAAGGTGATTGGCATAAGACTTGGTTTTGCTGTTGCAGTATTAGTCTTAGTGCTGAGCGCTGCGATATACTTCCAAGGCGGAACCACAGATATCCATCGGATGTTTGTTTTTTTGATTCCGTTTACAGCAATGTTTCTTTTAGTGGCGTTTGGAACAAAAAAACTGCAGGAATTCTGGAAGCGTCAGCAGGAGGAGAAGTATGAGGATAAGCAATGAATTCAGGCAGTACTGGGCAGTATCCATAAAATGAAGAAAGAAGCGCTTGTACTTGATAGATTTTTGTTGTGGCTGAAATTTGCTGTCATATAAAGAGGGGCTGTTGCACTAAGTAAAACATATACAAGATATAGTATAGAAGGATGCTTCAGACTAGCTATATCTTGTATTATTTTTCTTAATGCGGCAGCCCATTGTCTATTTACTGTTTTACATAGTATGGAGCTACTGCAAAATAGATGAATATTCATCTATGGAGCAATGGCTTCACTTTTATGTTAAAAAATAGAAAGGGGCATTGCAAAATCTTCTTTTTCGCTACTTTATTTCCTGCAGCCTGCATTCCGGAACAGCAACTAAGGAATAATTGGTATGGTAGATAACGAATCCAGGAGCAGATCCGGCTACCTTTTTAACAGATTTTTTCTGTATATAGTCAATTTCTACCTTTTCACTGTCGCGGCCTTTGGAATAATAGGCAGCCAAAGCCCCGGCTTCTTCAAATACCCGATCCGGAAGTTCTTTTCCCTCGGATTTTACGATAACGTGAGAGCCAGGGATTCCTTTGGCATGGAACCACCAGTCATTTCCAGAAGCTACTTTAAAAGTTAATTCCTCGTTTTGGTAATTATTTTTTCCAACATAAATATGAAATCCGTCGGAGGACAGATAATGGAAGGGCTTGCTGATGATCTTTGGACGTTTTGCACCGGCATGGCGCTTTTTAATGTATCCGTATTCCATCAATTCTTCTTTTATCTGCACCAAATCAGCTTCCTGAAGAGCAATATCCAACGCATTGCTGATGGATTCTAAATGTTGGATTTCCCGTCTGGTTTCCATGGTCAGTTCATTTAATGCATCATAAGTACGTTTTAATTTATTGTACTTTTCAAAAAAGCGCTGGGCATTTTCTAGTGGCGTCTGCATCGGATCCAGGGGAATGGTGATTTCTTTGTCAGTGTAATAGTTCAAACAGGTAAATTTTTTTTCTCCGCCTTTTAATTCGTATCCGTAAGTATTTAAAAGTTCGCCGTAAATTCGATAATTTTCCCGCTTCTCCGTATCTTTTAACTGTTTTTCCTGTAAATCATATTTTTTATAATTACGCTCTAAAGCAGTTTGTACAATTCTGCGCAAGTCAGAAGATTTCTGACGGATCCGGGTAATCGTATTTTTAGATGAATAGTAAGTTTCCAGTAACGTGCTGATGGAGGTAAAGGCACGGGCTTTATAATTGGAACCGGAAAAACAGGTAAGGGGCAGGGCGGAAAATTCAACAGGGGCAGCTTCGTTCCAGTCGATTTGAGAGTCGTTTTCCTCTGATACAGCCGGTTCTTCCCGGAAAGAAGGGGAATCAGGAAACAGGCCTTGGTATATGATATTAGGAGAAAAATTTCCATTTTGCACATCCTCCATCATTCGGCTAAATGTGTGATAAAGATGGACGAATTCTATATCTGACAAGGTATTTGAAGGAATATCTCCGTCAAGAGATGCCAGATGGCAAAGTTCTTCCCCTATGATAGGGCTGATGCCGGTAAACTTTTGATAAAGCGCTTTTGAAAGAGGCATAGATTCACTGCGCACCGCTTCGAAAAATGTTTCCTCTGTCAATTCCAGAGGATTTTGTTTGCTGACTGTGTGAGGGATAAAGTATTCCCTTCCAGGCAGCACTTCCCGAACCGAGCTTACCTGTGCTGAAATATGCTTGATGCTGTCTAAAATGGTTCCGTCTTCTTTGCAGAAAATAATATTGCTGTGTTTTCCCATCAGCTCAATAATCAGCCGTTTACAGCATAAATCTCCCAACTCGTCTAAATGCTCCAGCTTTAATTCCACAATGCGTTCCAGCCCTGGCTGGCTGACTGAGAGAATCTTTGCATTTCCAATATGCTTTCGAAGAAGCATACAAAAATTCGGTGCAGTAAGAGGGCTTGGTTTATTGGTTTCCGTTAAATAAAGCAGAGGAAGGCTGGCGCTAGCGGAAACTAAAAGTCTGTAATTTTGTTTTAAGTTTTTAATAGTGAATAAAAGCTCATCCTTTTCCGGCTGAGCGATTTTAGCGATTTTTCCGCCTTCAATGGTATTTTTTAATTCATATACTAAATTTGCAATGGTAATTCCGTCAAATGCCATATCTAAATTCTCCTTAACATGATATCAATTTCCGGATAACATCCAGTTCAGGGGCCAATTTTTATTCCTTATTCTGTTTCTTAATAACAAAGCAGAACTGGCTGAAGGCTGCCTGATTGCACTGGCTCATGACGAATCAGCGTGGTGATTCGTCATGGTGTGAACGTAACAAGTATACATTACTGTTCACAGATACCCTGTGAACGTAACCGCATATGCCCATTTAAAATCGCCTGGCGGCGATGGGGCATATGCTTTGCCACCATAACTGTACTGGCTCATGACGAATCAGC
>JAAWIS010000094.1 GCA_022796475.1 Lachnospiraceae bacterium
TGGTTTTTACTATATATTGTGGAAATGCCTGGTATTGCGACAACCCCATTTTGTTCGATAGGAAAGGATTTCATTGTATGATTCAATTACAGGATACGTTAAAAGCAGAAATTCTTTTTCAAAATGAAAAAGATACGGTAATCTGGTCCTGCTTACAGAAAGTAATGGGAGAAGTCTATGCAGATGATCCGATTCATCCCCGTTCCGCCATGGCCATACTGGGTGATTTTTGTTTTTTTGCGGGAGAAGTAAACAAAGATCTGATCCGAACAAAACCGAAAAACCGTCAGAAGGAATTTATAATTATGGTTCCGGGCAATAAAAGCTGGTCAGAGGCAATTCAGGATATTTATGGAGAGAAGGCAAAAAAAGTAATCCGATATGCTATTAAAAAAGAGGGGGATCGATTTGACAGAACGAAACTGGAGTCTGCAGTTGCAGCCCTTCCTTCCCGGTATACAATCAATATGATTGATCGCAGGCTGTATAACTGGTGTTTCGAACATAAATGGAGCCGTGACTTTGTGTCAAATTATAAAGACTATGAAATGTTTGAGAAAATCGGCATTGGGGCGGTAGTGTGCGAAGACGGGATTCCGGTTTCCGGGGCTTCCTCCTATTCCAGCTATAAGGAAGGCATTGAGATTGAGATTGTTACAAAAGAAGAGTACCGGAGGCAGGGACTGGCTTACTGCTGTGCTGCAAAGCTGATTTTAGAATGCTTAAAAAGAGGCTGGTATCCCAGTTGGGATGCCCAAAACAGGTGGTCAGTAGGTTTAGCAGAAAAACTGGGATATCACTTCGACTCAGAATACGAGGCTTACGAGGTGACAGGATACGGAACGTCTGTCCTGTGAACCTTCATGCGCCCAGCAGCGGGCGCACCCCCATGCCTGCTTAGGGCGCCATCATGAATGAAAGTGGTTCCTAAGAACCTTCCGGGGGATGTGCAGAAAACGGGTAAGGAAAGAGGATAAGGATTCTAAAGAAGGAGAGCATATGTTATGAGAGAAGTATCAACAAGTCAAATTATTGATGTGATCCAGCAGCTATGTATTGATGCATGCCTGTATCTTCCGGAGGATGTGAAGGATGCCATTAAATGCTGCCGGGAAAAAGAAGACTGGGAGATTGCCAGAGGAGTTTTAGACAATATTATTGAAAACTATGAAATTGCTAAACGGGAACAGATGCCTGTCTGTCAAGATACTGGTATGGCATGTGTGTTTATGGAAATCGGGCAGGATGTACATATGATTGGAGGAAGCTTAAGGGAAGCTGTGGATGAAGGCGTCCGAAGAGGATATGAGAAGGGCTATCTGCGTAAATCCGTAGTAGCGGATCCGGTGCGCCGGGGAAATACAGGAGATAATACGCCTGCAATTCTTTATACCGATATCGTTCCGGGAGACCAGATTAAGATTACTGTGGCCCCCAAAGGATTTGGCAGTGAGAATATGAGCGCTATCCGTATGTTTAAGCCGTCAGCGGGAATTCAGGGAATTAAGGATTTTATTCTGGAAACGGTAGAAGCTGCCGGCCCCAATCCCTGTCCGCCTATTGTAGTGGGGGTGGGAATCGGAGGAACCTTTGATCGGGCTGCTTTTTTGGCTAAAAAGGCGCTGATTCGTGATTTGCAGACCAGGAACCCGGATCCATTTTATGCAGATTTAGAGCGGGAGATGCTGGAAAAAATAAATCGGCTGGGTATCGGTCCCCAGGGATTTGGAGGAAGAACAACTGCAATCGGGCTTAATATTGAAACTATGCCGACTCATATTGCAGGAATGCCCTGCGCCATTAATATTAACTGCCATGTTACAAGGCATAAGACGGAGGTGATTTAAAATGGCAAAAAAGATAACTCTTCCTTTAACAAGAGAATTATCCCGGACACTCCATGCAGGGGATCAAGTATTGGTAAGCGGCATAATCTATACCTCAAGGGATGCAGGTCATAAACGAATGTGTGAAGCTCTGGAAAAGGGGGAATCCCTGCCCTTTGATCCCACAGATGCTACGATTTATTACGTAGGCCCTACTCCGGCAAAGCCTGGACAGGTAATCGGTTCTGCAGGCCCCACCACCAGCGGCCGTATGGATGCCTATGCTCCCACGTTAATGTCTGTAGGAGCCAGAGGGATGATCGGAAAAGGGGAAAGGCTTCCAGAAGTGATAGAAGCGATAAAAAAGTATGAGGGAACGTATTTTGGGGCAATCGGCGGTGCAGGTGCATTGCTGGCAAAAAGTATAAAAAGTTCAGAATTAATTGCTTATGAAGATTTAGGAGCAGAGGCCTTAAGGCGGCTTGAAGTGGCAGACATGCCTCTGGTAGTCATTATAGACAGCGAAGGTAATAATTTGTATCAGCAGGGGAGGGAAGCCTATCTGAAAAATGTGATTTCTTAAAGCGGAAGCCATTTGCTTTTTCAATAAACGGAGAATGATCAGCAAACTGAAGCCTTCCAAAGAGCAGGATTTTCCTGTGTAATCGCATATTTTAAATACGTTTTAAGATAGTAACACTTCTTGTCCATTGAGGATATCTTTAAAATAAGAAAATAAATATGAAAAGCCAGACATCAGTTGAATTTGATGGTCTGGCTTTTTCTGTTTCAAAAAATATGGAATCAACAGAAGAATAGGAAATATAGACATCACAAAAACAGGACTATAAAATGCCCTGATGTCAAATTCTGTATGAAATGATTTTATATTCTTTTGAAATAAAAAACGAATGAGAATAACGGATGATTTTTCGATCAAAGGAAAGAGAAAAATTTCTCAGAATATGCCCTTCTGCGAAATGAAATCTGCCCATAGTTTCCATATCCACATAAGTTATATCGGCATTATTTTACACGAATTAAGATAATTTTGCAATAGATTAGAGAAATTTTCAACATTTTGGCAATGGATTTGGATTTTGAATTTAATTTTGAAGGCTTAAAAATGTGTTTCAGGGGGCAGCTTTGTGGTCAAAATCCGAAAGTTGTTTTCAGGTGTATTTGGAGGAGTTAAGTATCATTCAGTTCTGCGTTGATGCGGTCAAGACACTAGCTGACTGCTTGCTGACAGGCAGAAAATTCGTTCAGTTCAATTAACCAAACGGCCAAGTGATGACTTGACCATGGTATTAGGGAAGGAGAAGAAAATGGGAAGGCATGGAGAGAATATCAGGAAACGGAAGGACGGAAGATGGGAAGGGCGTTATAGAATATTATGGAAAAATTTAAAGGGTTTCAGATGGAAAATAATATAAAAGGGATTGCAGATAATCATGCGAATGAGATGAATTCTCTGCTGAAAGTAGTCAATAATGTTGAAATACCTATTATATCCGTAGAAAAAATGCTATGTGAAATTCAAGAAAATGATTGCATTTTAATTACGGCAGCAGCTTATGAAGAAATAGTAAAACAATTGGCAGATAGAAAGAAATTAGATTTTATAAAATGTTATATTTCTTGGATTATGGAAATTGAACAATATGATTATGAACGGTTGAAAATTAAAATTCCCAACTGCTTGTCAACATGCAAAAAACAGGAGATTCCTAAAAAAATTCATTACTGCTGGTTCGGAAAAAATAAAATTTCAGATCAGTGCAAAAAATGGATGGAAAGCTGGAAATATTATTGTCCTGACTATGAGATGATAGAGTGGAATGAAGAAAATTATAATGTTCATAAAAACAGGTATATCAGTCAGGCATATGAGATGAAAAAATGGGCTTTTGTATCTGATTATGCAAGAATAGATATTGTCAATGAATATGGCGGAATATATCTGGATACAGATGTGGAGATTATTAAAAATATTGATGAGTTGTTGCTAAATGACGCATTTTGTGGATTTGAAACCACTCAATATGTAAATTATGGTTTGGGATTTGGATCAAGAAAGAATAATTCAATATTAAGCGAAATAAAAGCTTATTATGATGATATCAATTTTGTATTAAGTGATGGGAAAATAAATCAAATAACGTGTCCAATGATGCAAACTTTAATAATGAAGAAACATGGATTGAAATGTAATGGAGAATTTCAGACAGTAAATGGAATGACCGTGTATCCATCCCGCATTCTCAGTGGAATGAGTCCTTACAGTTTCCGAATAGAGCGAAATGCTACTGATACATATATGATTCACCATTATGAAGGATCCTGGGTTGATAAAGAATATAGTCAATGGAAAAATTCGCTTATTGCACAAATTAAGAAATGGAGCAAGAATGATATCTATTTTTACCCCTGTATATAATCGAATGAAAATTATCGGACAATTATATCAATCGTTATTGTGTCAAACAAGTTATGAGTTTGAGTGGATAATTGTAGACGATGGTTCAACAGATAATGTGAAAAAAGATACGAAAATTGATGAAAGGGAGTCAGAATTGGAGAAGAGAAATGCACTCATTAGCATCATAATACCCGTATATAATGTGCTGCCATATTTGAAAAAGTGTATCGAATCTGTGATTAGTCAAACATACAGGAATTTAGAGATTCTTTTAATTGATGATGGCTCAGATGACGGCAGCGAAGCGGTTTGTGATCAATTTGAAAAGCAAGATCAAAGAATAAAGGTGTTTCATAAATGCAATGGCGGCTTATCCAGCGCTAGAAATTACGGATTAAGATATGCCACAGGTGACTATATCGGTTTTGTTGACAGTGATGACTACATAGACAGAAAAATGTATGAACACTTAATCGAAGCTATGAATGAAAAGGTTGATTTAGCAGCCTGCGGAGTGCGTGAGGAATATGTAAGAAGATACAAGAGAAAATATAGGGCCTCTGATGTTACCAGTGAATATCGAATTATGGATAATCAGGAAGCAATGAGAGAGCTTTTGCTGCAGCGCGGATTTGGATTTTCTGTGTGTAATAAATTATTTAAGCGAAAACTATTTGACCATGTGGCTTTTCCAGAAGGAAGGAGCAGCGAAGATATTCCTGTAATCTATCAAATATTTTCTATGATTGGTTATGTTGTAAATAACGGATATGCAGATTACTATTATGTTCACCGACAAGGGAGTATTACAGCAGGGGATTTTTTTGAAGGCCGATTGGACTATTACTATTATGCAAAGGAGGTATTGGATCATGTATCAGCCAATTATCCTCAATACAAAAATGAGGCTATGGCATTTTGCGTAAAATCTGCATATTCCATAATGGGCCAAATAGTAAGCAGCAGCAATAAATGGAAGTACCAGGAAACCTATATGATGCTGAAGGGAATTCTTGCAGATAATGAAAAAATAATCAGAGAAAGCAGCTTTATAGATGAAAATACGCGAAAGGATATGCTGCTGAAGCTGGAGAATCATTTCGAACAGCAATTTGGTAACATTTATGAGGAACCAAAAAACCATTCGGATCAGGATAAAATCAGGAAACTTTCTGAATTCTATAATTGTTTAGTGCAGTGGATTTCATTAAAAGAAAGAGGCATAACAGCAGGCAACTTTATGCGGAAAAAGGGGTATCAGACAGCAGCTATTTATGGAATGAAAGAACTGGGGGAACTTTTATATCAGGAGATGAAAAATTCAGGAGTCTGCGTTGCGTATATTATTGACCAATTTCCGGAATCTATTTTTATCGATGTACCAGTATTAAAACCAGAGAAACCGCTGCTGCCAGTGGATGTGATTATCGTAACTGCTATCCATTATTTTGAAGAAATTAAGGAAGAATTAAAAAGCAAAACAGACTGTGAAATTTGTTCATTAGAGGATGTACTATTTTTTGAAGAGGAATCAATCTGATTGCCACAGCAATTTTTGCGTACTGAGTTCTTAAGTACTTTTTTGCTGGCGGTGCCGGATTAATTGATTTTGCAGGAGATTTAGAATCATGAAGAAAATAAAAGTTTCGGTTATCATGCCTTCTCTTAACGTAGTTACATATATTGAGGAGTGTATGAAAAGCGCCATCCGTCAGTCCTTGAAGGATATTGAAATACTCTGTATCGATGCAGGCTCTTCTGATGGAACCGCTGAAATTTTAAAGAAATATGAAAAACAGGATCACCGGATCAAAATAATAAACTTTGACAGAAAAAGCTATGGCGCACAGGTTAATTATGGGATTTCAATAGCGCAGGGAGAATATATCGCGATTTTGGAAACCGATGATTTTATTGAACCGAACATGTATGAAACCTTATATCAAGAGGCAGCAGCCTCCAAAGCCGACTATGTGAAGGGTGACTACAAAAAGTTTTTTACGTTGAATAATGGGGAATATCTTTACAGTATAGTCAGGCAGTTTGAAAAAGAAAATGTTAAATTTTATGGGAAATTGCTAAGTCCACATACATTTGATTATCTGTATCAATCAGATTTTAGTATTTGGAAGGGGATATACAAGAAAGACTTTTTAATTCAGAATCAGATCCGCTTGAATGAATCTAATGGTGCTGCATATCAGGATATAGGTTTTATGGAAAAAGTGATGGCTGGGGCGAAAGGAGCCGTTTATCTGGACAAGCCTTTTTATTACTATCGGATGGATCGGGAGGATGCCTCCTCGTATTCGATACATGGCCTTCGAAATACCCAGTTTGAATTCCAAAAGCTTATGGAATATTCAGATTGCAGTAAAAATTTCTACAAGCGCGGCATTTATCTGCACATGATGACTGCTTTTTTGAATGAATATGAAAAAACATTAAAAAAAGTCCGTTTTGAATTTGAATTGCCAGAATGCAGTAATTATTATACTTGGTTTGCAGATCACATATGGCAGGCAATGAAAGAGGATATTGTTTCTTCTGGAGATATGGAAGAAAAATATGGAGATAAACTGAAATTGCTTTTAAACAGTCCCGGC
This sequence comes from Lachnospiraceae bacterium, assembly GCA_022796475.1. GTDB lineage: Bacteria > Bacillota > Clostridia > Lachnospirales > Lachnospiraceae > Caccovicinus. The sequence continues at coordinate 6,855 of JAAWIS010000094.1, forward strand.
AGATTTGCAGAATATTTAAAAAGTGAAAAAAACCAGTTCAGAGTATACATGGAAAATCTGACTTTCGGCCGTCCGGCGCAGGTCATTATATTTGGAGCGGGACATTGGGGGTATGAGGCACTGAAATTATTGAGGGAAAAGGAGAACTGTCAAATACAGGCATTTGTAGATAACGATAAGGAGAAACAGGGCCTTGTTGTAGAAAATGTTAAGGTTTGCAGTTTGAACCAAGCCCTTTGTGAATTTCCGGAAGCCATAATATTGATAGCAAATGAAACCTATTATCTTGAAATCAAGATGCAGATAGAGAAGGAAAGGAAAGGGTGCGCTGTGCTGTGCTCCTTTGAATGAGGCTCGGTGAATTGAACATTATTATATTTGGAACAGGCAATTACTACAAATTATCAAAACAATATATTGATCTGGATCAGGTTATATATTTTGTGGATAACGATCCCCAAAAGGCAGGGACTGTCCTGGACGGCAAAGAGATCCGAACTCCTGAAGAAGCAGATTTTGAAGAATGTGACTATGTGCTTGTACTGGTTATGCGATATCAGAGCATTTTAAAGCAGCTATCTGAATTAGGGGTGAAAGGGGATCAGATAAAGCTGTATCCGGATTTGGATGATTTGTTTGCAGTAAAACCCTATATCTATAGGGAAGGCAGAAAATATGAAGTAAAACAGTGGGTAGAATGCTGTAGGGAAAAGAAAGTAATGCTGATTTGCCATGAATTAACCAGGAATGGCGTGTCTGTTGTGCTTATGCATGTGGCCCGGATTTTAAAGGAAATGGGATATCACCCGCTAATGTCTGCTCTGCTTAAGGGGGAGCTAGTGGAAGAATTACAGGAAAATAAGATCGACTATATTTCTCAGATCAACATGATGTATGGCGGAAAGCTGTTTGCCCTGCTGGTTCAGGAAATGGATTTTGTTATTGTGGGAACCATAGGCATAGCAGACGTGGTGCACAGGATTGCATGGACTAAGATTCCGATTGTGTGGTGGATTCACGAATCCAATGACAAAGACTTTAATGATTTTCCAATTGTGGTCAGGGAACCGATCTATTATTACGCAGGCGGGAAACGGGTAGTGGAATGTTTTCAAAGACATTACAGCCAAGTATCCATTGAAAAAATGCTGTATTGCATTCCAGACAGCCAGATAAGGCGCAAAAAGAAGGATGATATTTTTCGGATCGGGATAATAGGACTGATTTATCCCAGAAAGGCACAGGATATTTTTGTAGCGGCAGTAGAGAAAATTCCCTCTGAAAAAAAGAAAACAGTTTCTTTTGAAATCGTGGGAAAATACCTTGAGCCTGTGATTGATCTGGATAACGTTTTAAAACGCAATCCTGAAATCAAATATAGAAAAGAGATGTCCCAAAAGGACTTGAGCGATTACTTTTCCGGTCTTGATTTGCTGGTTTGCCCATCCAGGGACGATCCGATGCCGGTAGTGGTAACCCAGGCAATGCAATATGGTATCCCCTGCATTGTTTCGGATCAGGTGGGGCAAAGCGAATATATTGTAAACGGGAAAAATGGATTTGTTTTTCCTTCTGAAGACAGTAACTCCCTGAAGGAAATAATAAGCTATTGTATTGATAACAGAAATATGCTGCACCACATAGGTCTGGAATCCAGAAAAATCTATGAGAGCCATTTTTCAGAACGTGCTATGAAAAACAGCCTGGAAAAGATAGTGGATAGGATAAAAGGCTGAAGGATACAAGGAGGTATGGTATGAGGATCTCGATTTTAGGAGGGGCTGGATTTATTGGAACAAATCTTATTATGTCGCTTATGCGCAATACCTCAAATGAAATCTTGGCGGTGGACCAGTCAGAAGACTATTTTAACCGGCAGATTAAGGCTCCAAATGTTCAGCTAAGAGAGTGCCAATTTCATAAAGAAACAGATTTTAAAAAGCTTCTTGCGGCTCAGGAAGTGGTATATCACCTGATCAGCACAAACAATCCCTCCTCTTCGAATCATAATATTGGAAAGGATATTGCAGAGAATATTTTGATTTCCATTAATATCCTGGAAGCTTGCGCAGCAAACCATGTAAAAAAGGTTATTTTTATTTCTTCCGGCGGAACGGTTTACGGCGACAAGGCAGTATGTCCAATTAAAGAAAACGCCAGCACTAACCCGATTAATACATACGGAATTCAGAAACTGACTATTGAAAAATTATTTTACCTTTACCACCGAATGCATGGGCTTGAATATTCCATTATCAGACTGGCTAACCCATATGGACCGTATCAAAGGCCCGACGGAAAGCTTGGAGTGGTTACTACGTTCCTCTATAAAGCTTTGAAAAATGAAGTGTTAACAGTGTATGGAGATGGAAAGGTGATACGGGACTATATTTATATCGATGATGCTGTAGATGGAGTTATAAGGATTGCAAACAGCGAACGTGATGACAGAGTATTTAATCTCGGAAGCGGGAAAGGAACCAGTGTCAACCAGGTAATTCATTTGATACAGCAGGCATTAGGCCATCATGTTGCTGTCCGGTATATTGCCAACCGCTCTGTAGACGTGCCGTCAAATGTTCTTGATATCACAAAATACAGGACGGCCTTTGGAATTAAGGAGCTGATTCCTCTGGAAAAAGGAATTAAACTGACGTTAGACCATTTAAAAAAGGAATGGACCGATACAAATGTTTGACACCGATAAAAAATATTTCATTTATGGGGCAGGAGATGTTGGAAGAGAAGTTTTATATTGCCTGCAAAGGGCTCCTCATAATCTGAAAATCGAAGCCTTTCTTGTAAGCAATCCATATGCAGGTCCGGATGCAGGCCTGGAAGAAACAATTGACAATATCCCGATTATTTCTTTTGAGGATCTGGAATATGGCCAAGATGTGGAGATTATAGTAGCTGTGCTGGAAAAGTACAGGGATGAAATATGTATGAAATTAGACTTTGCCGGGATTAAGAATCCGATCCTTATGACGTTTGAAAGTGATTTGTGGTGTGAGGAACGGGGAAAAACCTATGCCCATTACAGACAGGAGTTTGAAAAAAGGCCTTATCAGTTACTTCAGGATGGAATCTTCCATAGTAAGCCCAAAAAAGGCGGGCAAAAACAACTGTTAGTTTATGCTGCAAAAAGCCATATGGATAAGCCTCTTAAAGAAAAGGTGAGCCATCATGCATGGGATCAGGATATCCAGGTTGGGGCAGCGCTTACTAATATAAGGATAGCCCATCTAACGGATTGCTCAGGGGATCATATATCCGAAAAAAACAGGCAGTATTGTGAGCTTACGGCGCTGTACTGGATTTGGAAAAACGCCGGCGCTGAGTATGGGTATTTGGGGCTTTGTCATTACAGAAGGCGTTTTACATTAAGCAGGGAAGATGTAGATTGTCTGACCAGTTCTGATGTAGATGTGGTAGTTACAAATCCTGTTGTGAATGTACCGGATGTGCTGACGATGTATGGAAAAAACCATATTCTTAAGGATTGGGAAACCATGAGAGATGGCATCAGAAAGCAGTGCAGCCAGTATTTAGATTCCTTGGCATATGTGGAAACTTCCAATTATTATATTCCATATAACATGTTTATTATGAAAAGAGAGGTATTGAATCAGTATTGTGAATGGCTGTTTCCAATACTTGAATATTGCGAGGCCATGTGCGAACCGCGAAAAGATGCTTATCAAAATCGATTTATAGGCTTTCTTGCAGAACGTCTTATGACCGTTTATTTCTATCATCACAGAGAAAGGCTAAAGATTATTTTTTCAAAAAAACATTTTTGTGAGTAGGTGAATGAAAATGCGGCTGGCAGTTTACGGCGCCCAGGGTATGGCTTTGGGGGCATACAGGGCAGTGAAAGAACTATTTCCAGATAAGGAAATCATTTGTTTTCTTGTGTCAGAGATGGGGGATAATGCTTCTGTGCTGGAGGGCGTTCCAGTTATGGAGCTGAATGATTTTCTTGGAAAAATGACAGCAGATGAGATCGATGATATTGAGGTGCTGATCGGAACTCCGGAAAATGTAATGGATGATATTGAAGCAAATTTGAAACAAGCAGGAATTGATAACTATGTAAGACTGGACTCTTTCCGATGGGCAGATATGGCCCGCAATGGGTTTCTCCGTTCAGGAAAGTACCTGCCCCTGACTGCTTATGTGGTTGGAAGCACAAAAGCCAGGCCCATTAAGACCAAATATCAGGATCCCGAATACATAGCAACCCTGCAAGTTGGAGCTGCCAGTTCTCTTGAAATTGATACGGATTTTAAAGACCACACAGGCGACAATATTTCAGAAAAGAATGGAAATTATTCTGAGCTGACAGGGCTGTATTGGATGTGGAAAAACTATTTGCCTGCCGGAAATGATGACGATTATTACGGCTTAGCCCATTACAGAAGGTTTCTTGATTTATCAGAAGACGACTTGTTCCGTTTAAGGAATAATGAGATTGACGTGGTGCTTCCGTATCCTATGCCATACGTTCCGAATATTGAAGCTCATCACAGACGGTACTTGTCTGATGATGAATGGATGGCCGTATTAACTGCTCTGAGCGAACGCTGCCCCGAATATAAAGCAGCTTTTAAAGGGGTGCTGGAACAGCAATATTTCTTTAATTACAACATTATCCTTGCAAAGGGGAAGGTGTTGGATCAGTATTGCAGCTGGCTTTTTCCGCTCTTATTTAAGATCGATGAAATAAATAATCAGGGCGGCAGGAAAGCTCCGAACCGGTTTATAGGATATGTGGGTGAAAATTTAGAAACCCTTTATTTTATGCATCATAAACATGATTTGAAAATCGCCTATGCAGGGGTACGGTTTTTGACTTAGGAAATTAATATTTTTGAGTAATGGCAGGAGAGATTATGAAAGTTGAACTTATGGCATCTATGATGTGCGCTGACTATGGCAGTTTACGAGATGAAGTAAAAAATTTGGAAGAGGGCGGGGTGGATTCCTTCCACATTGATATTATGGATGGAAGATATGTGCCGAACTTTGCCATGTCATTAAACGACATGGCTTATATTGCATCTGTGGCAAAAAAACCATTAGACGTCCATTTGATGATCGAGCATCCCAACAATAACATTGAAATTTTTCTTCGATGGCTCCGGCAAGGAGATACCGTATATATCCATTCAGAAGCAGAATACCACCCTTCAACTACTTTGCAAAAAATCATCAACGCCGGTATGATCCCGGGCATTGCGGTTAATCCGGGAACCAGTATCGAGAGCGTTTATGAGATGCTGCGGATTGTAAAAAAGGTACTTGTAATGTCAGTAAATCCCGGGAATGCCGGGCAGATGTACCTGCCTTATGTAGGGGAAAAGATTACCAGGCTTCTTCAGATGAAGGAAGAGATGGATTTCAAGGCATATTGGGACGGGGCCTGCAGTGCTGACAAAATACAGAAATTTGCTCCTATGGGGATGGACGGCTTCGTCCTGGGAACCACCATGCTTTTTGGCAAGGGCAGGCCTTATGGGAAAGTGATTGAGGAAATACGGAGTATGAAGTGAAATGGTGTATTGGCTTTCTGGCAGTTTATTTAAAAAGCCTCAGGGCTCTTATGCTTTTTCTATTCATACAATAGTTAGCAGCGAAGTAAAATAGGCTTTTAAAATATGGACAGACAGAGAAAACCGCCCTTTATACCTTGGTAAGTGTCAGGGCGGTTTTCTTGTTAGGTAAAGTATAATTTTGTTTGGAGCTTTATCCAAAGCAAAAAGGATTCTCAAAAAGTGTAGGTTTTGAGAATCCTTTTTTTGGTGCAACCATCTATTAGCTTAGTACAAAAATAGGCAAAAGTCAATAAAAACTCTTTTGTTT
>JAAWIS010000095.1 GCA_022796475.1 Lachnospiraceae bacterium
CCCACCTGCTGCGTTGGATTTTCTAGCCGTAGCCACCGCTACGCCGTCGAAAATCCGCCTTGCAGATGAACAAATATCCTGCGAAGTTTCGCCAGATATCATGCGGTCAAGACACTAGAGGGAGTGGGGAAGATGCTGGAACGAAAGAGCTTTATGCCAATTAATTATTTGAAAAAGGAAAGCTACACGGGAAGTTATCAGGGAATGCGCTATAAGATGGAAAAGGTTCAGGTTGGAGAAGGAGAAGAAGAAAAAACCTGCCTTCGGATATTCTGTTGGCCGGAGCCCTACTGTTTTGACGCCACAAAGGATGAAAAGAAAACCTATATGGATACCTCTTTTGATGAAGACGGAATTAATAAGGGGATTGAATGGCTGAACCAGGAATATTCGGAACATTATCAATGATTTCATAATCTGACAAGAAAGTGAAACTTAGGTAAGGAGGCTTGCTGTGCGGTTAAAAAAAGACTTTTTTCACAGAGACTGCCTTATAGTGGCTCCGGAGCTGGTAGGAAAAGTTTTGGTGCGCAGATTAGAAGACGGAAGCCAAATCCGTTTTCGCATTTCAGAAACGGAAGCCTACCGGGGAGAGGAAGATACGGCTTGTCATGCCCATAAGGGAAGGACCAAACGGACCCAGGTACTTTACCGGGAGCCAGGCAGAATTTATGTATATCTCTGTTATGGGATTCATTGGCTGCTTAATTTTGTAACTGGTCAGCCAGATGTGCCTCAGGCTGTGCTGATTCGGGCCTGTGTGGAGGCAATGGGACCGGGAAAGCTTACAAAGGGACTTCAAATTAACGGCTCATTTAATGATACGTCCATTGATTCTCAAAAGGAACTTTGGATAGAAGATGATAACAAACGGTATGAAATTCTTACGAAAACGCGGGTAGGAATCGGCTATGCCAGCAAAGAGGATCAGGACAGGCTGTGGCGGTTTCAGATGGGGGAGGAGCTGTGAAGGGCGAAAATTTAACAATCAGACGAATTGGAATAACGGGAGGCGCAGGCAGCGGAAAAAGCCTGGTACTTTCATGGCTGGAAGAGAAAACGGCAGCAAAGGTGATTCGCACAGACGATGTGGCAAAAGCATTGATGGAACCAGGGGAAGAAGGGTATCGCCAGGTAGTGAAAGCGCTTGGAACTTCTTTCCTGGAACAGGACGGACGAATTTGCCGGCCAGCTCTGGCGCAGATTATTTTTCGGGAGAAAGGTGCAAAAGCGGTTGTTGATCAGATTATCCATCCGCTGGTATGGGAATACGTGCAGAAGGAGATTAAGGATACGGATTCATCCTGGAATCTTGTAGAATCCGCACTATTTGGAAAAGATGCCCTGAATTTTTTGGATGAAATCTGGTATATTTACGCGCCGGAAGAGATCCGGGCAAAACGGATGATCAGCAGCCGCGGATATGAAAAAGAACGCTGCCAGGCAATGTTTGCCAGTCAGCCGTCCGATGAGGAATATCGGGTTCTGGCCAGCAGAGTAATTGATAATGGGGGAAGTTTTGAGGCCGCAAAAGCTAAGCTGACCGAATTACTTTTAAATTTCAGTTGAAATTTGCTTCCTCATATATTACACTTGTGAAAAACAAATTAGAAAGACGGGAAGTTCAATGAGATTTGTAAGCATTGCAAGCGGAAGCAGCGGAAACTGCATATACATAGGCACCGAAGAAACTCATATTTTAATCGATGCCGGGATCAGCAACAAAAGGATTGAACAGGGGCTTAAGGATATAGGGCTAAAGGGAGAAGATTTAAAGGGGGTTTTTATTACCCATGAACATTCGGATCATATTAAAGGCCTTGGGATTTTATCCAAAAAGTACCAGATCCCCATATTCGGCACCAAAGAAACCTTAGACGAGATTAAGAAGAAGTCATCTCTGGGAAACTATCCTCTGGAATGCCTGACACCAGTGTGTCCTGATGTGGATATTTCCATTGGGGATTTAACAATAAAACCCTTCCGAATCGATCATGATGCTGCAAATCCAGTAGCTTACAGGGTGCAGGAAGGGAAAAAGTCAGTAGCAGTAGCTACTGATTTAGGACATTACAATCAGTATATTATCGATCATCTCCAGGGACTTGATGCAGTGCTTTTGGAATCGAACCACGATGTACGGATGTTGGAAACCGGTCCTTATCCCTATTATCTGAAGAGGCGGATCCTGGGGGAGTATGGCCATCTGTCTAATGAAACCTGCGGCCGCCTTTTAAATCAAATTCTTCATGATAATTTAAAACATATTTTTTTAGGACATTTAAGCAAAGAGAATAACTATGAAGAACTGGCATATGAAACGGTCAGGCTGGAAATCAATCAAGGGGAAACGCCTTATCAGGCAGGCGACTTTTCGATTGCTGTAGCCGGGCGGGATCGAATGTCGGAAATCGTAACAATCTGATATGGAACAAAGAGGAGATACATTATGAATAAGATTATCATTACAGTAGTAGGGAAGGATACCGTTGGGATTATTGCTAAGGTATGTACTTATCTGGCGGAAAGCGGGGTAAATATTTTAGATATTTCACAAACCATTGTACAGGATTACTTTAATATGATGATGATTGCAGATATGGCAAAATCTCAAAAGCCTTTTGAAGAAGTATCTGGTTCTTTAGAGGAAATCGGAAATCAGATCGGTGTTGTAATCAAATGTCAGAGAGAGGAAATCTTTACCAGCATGCACCGTATTTAATCAGCATGTGGAAGGGATAAATGTTACAAATACGTTCCAAAGATATTTTAACAGGAAACAGATAAAAAGGCAGGGAAACCATGATCAATATATATGAAGTAAACGAAACGAATAACATGATTCAGCACGAAAACCTGGATGTACGCACGATCACGATGGGAATCAGCCTGTTAGACTGTGCCGGATCGAATCTTGAAGCAGTAAATGAGAAAATATACCGGAAAATTACAGCTACGGCAAAGAATCTGGTTGCCACAGGACAGGCAATTGAGAAGGACTTTGGAATTCCTATTGTAAACAAGCGGATTTCCGTTACCCCCATTGCCCTGGCAGGCGCAGCCTGCTGTCAAAGCCCGGAAGATTTTGTAACCATAGCCAAGACCCTTGACCGGGCGGCAAAGGAAGCAGGGGTTAATTTTATCGGCGGATATTCGGCTCTGGTAAGCAAAGGAATGACAAGGGCAGACGAGTATCTGATCCGATCCATTCCAAAAGCGTTATCCGTAACAGAGCGGGTGTGCAGCTCCGTTAACATAGGTTCCACAAAAACTGGCCTGAATATGGATGCTGTAAATTTAATGGGGCAGATTGTAAAGGAAACTGCTATTGCAACGAAGGAAAGGGATTCTTTAGGCTGTGCAAAACTGGTTGTATTTTGTAATGCTCCGGATGATAACCCCTTTATGGCAGGCGCGTTCCACGGCGTTACGGAGGCGGACGCCATTATTAATGTAGGCGTCAGCGGGCCTGGGGTGGTAAAAGTTGCTCTGGAAAAAGCAAGGGGACAGAATTTTGAGATTTTATGTGAAACCATTAAGAAAACTGCCTTTAAAATTACCCGTGTGGGCCAGTTAGTAGCCCAGGAGGCGTCGAAGCGGCTGAATATTCCTTTTGGAATTATAGATTTATCACTGGCTCCTACTCCGGCAGTGGGAGATAGCGTGGCGGAGATTCTCCAGGAAATCGGACTGGAACGGGTAGGGGCTCCCGGCACCACAGCAGCCCTTGCCATGCTCAATGATCAGGTAAAAAAAGGCGGTGTAATGGCCTCTTCTTATGTAGGCGGCTTAAGCGGCGCTTTTATACCGGTCAGCGAAGATCAGGGTATGATTGATGCAGTAAATGCCGGTGCGTTAACCCTGGAAAAATTAGAAGCTATGACTTGTGTATGTTCTGTTGGTCTGGATATGATTGCCATTCCCGGAGATACTGGGGCTTCCACCATAGCCGGCATTATCGCAGACGAGGCGGCAATCGGCATGATTAACCAAAAGACTACAGCAGTGCGGGTAATTCCGGTGATTGGAAAAGGCGTAGGGGAAGTAGTGGAATTCGGCGGACTTTTGGGCTATGCTCCCATTATGCCAGTAAATCCTTTTTCCTGTGAAAAGTTTATTTCCAGAGGCGGAAGGATCCCGGCTCCCATTCACAGCTTTAAAAATTAGTATCAAATCAAATCGCAGGACAGGAATTGATTTGGTACACGCATAGAATGGAGGAAATCATGAGGTTATATTTAATTCGCCACGGACGCCAGAGCAGCAAGCTATGTAATGTAGATGTAGATATTTCCCAGGCCGGGTATAACCAGTCCATATTGCTTGGTCAGCGCCTGGAGGGAGATGGGATTCAGATTGTATTTTCCAGCGGCTTAAAACGGGCGCTTCAGACGGCACAGGTGGCAAATTATTACTGGAATGCAGAACATTACATGTATCCGGAACTGAAGGAAATTTCTTATGGGGAAATGGAAGGATTAAGTGATTCGGAAATCGCTGTGAAATTTGCAGATTTTCTGGCGGAGCAGAGTAAAATGGAATACGATATTCCTTTTCCCGGGGGAGAATGCGCCGGGGATGTGCTCCGCCGGGTGCTTCCGGTTTTTCGCCAGATTGTAGAGAGCCAGTATGACAAAGTAGCAGTCATTACTCATGGAGGGGTAATCCGCTGCATGGTGGCCCATGTCCTTGGAATGGATTTGGTAAAGTGGAGAACATTAGGCTCCAGCCTGGAAAACAGCAGTATTACAGAGCTGGAGTGGCACCCGGATATCCAGAGATTTACATTAGAACGGTTTAATGATTATGCGCATTTAACAGCTCACCCGGAGCTTTTGCGGCGGGGCTGGACTGAGGAAGGCTGAGGATGAATCACAGGGAAGAGTTAGACAAATTATGGGATCTGTTTTTGGACGAATCATTAGAGCGGATCTTATTCAGCAATACCCTTTGGCCGGAAAAAATGGTTAAGGCTAAGGTCAGGCCGCTTTTGCTTCAGAACCAGCTTAAGTTTCAACTGGAAGAATTTTCTGGAAATCAGGCCTTTCACAAAAATCTGGATCGGGAAGCTGCCGCGTCCTCCTTTACGGCACTTTTGGAAAATCAGTTCCGTCAGTGTGAAATCCAGTCAGAAAAGGGATGGGCACAGGTACTGGTAAGTAAAAAAGGAACCATTACCATAAAAAGGAAATTAAGAAAGAAGGCCGGGGAAGATGATTTGGCAAAGCAGTGGAAAGAAACGGCAAAAAAAGGAAACCGGCTTATGCATAACCGGGAAAAAACATATATGTTAGAGGAGGGAAAGCCAGTTCCATTCCTAATTGATTTAGGGGTAATGACAAAGGAAGGAAAAATCATCCGTTCCAGATACGATAAGTTCCGGCAGATTAACCGGTTTCTGGAATTTATTGAAGATATCCTGCCTCAGTTGTCAAAGGAGAAGGAAAATACAATCATTGATTTTGGATGCGGAAAATCCTATCTGACCTTTGCCATGTACTATTATTTAAAAGAGCAGAAGAACTATCCTGTCCGGATCATCGGTCTGGACTTAAAACAGGATGTAATTTGCCGCTGCAATGAATTAAGCAGACAATACGGATTTGAAAAGCTTGCATTTTTCCAGGGAGATATCGCTTCTTATAAAGGTGTATCCCAGGTGGATATGGTAGTAACGCTCCATGCCTGTGATACTGCCACTGACCATGCCATTGCAAAAGCAATTTCCTGGGGCGCTAAGGTGATCCTTTCTGTGCCTTGCTGTCAGCATGAGTGGAATCAGCAAATGAAAAATGAATTAATGAAGCCGATTCTTGACTACGGGCTGTTAAAAGAGCGTATGGCAGCTTTATACACCGATGGGATCCGGGCGGAAATTTTAGAATATATGGGGTATCGGACCCAGATTCTTGAATTTATCGAAATGGAGCACACTCCAAAGAATCTTTTAATCCGTGCCGTGAAACAGGGAAAGCGAAAAGATAATAGAGGGCAGATCCAAACAATTATGGATTTCTGGAACGTAAAGCCAACACTTGCGGCTTTGGTTCTCAACCAGGAGAATCTGTAACCGAAAGGATGCCGAAAGTTACTGTTCACATCATGGCGAATCACCATGCTGATTCGTCATGAGCCAGTACAGTTATGGTGGCAAAGCATATGCCCCATCGCCGCCAGGCGATTTTAAATGGGCATATGCGGTTACATTCACAGGTTACCTGTGAACAGTAACTGCTGAAACATACACAGTCCCATGATTTTACAGAATCCATTGCTTTTCTTATCAGACTGTAGTATAATTACCTATTATATTAAAATAGAAAGAAGGAATAGTATGAATGAAGATTGGATGAATCAGGCATATTCTCAGGAATCAAGTATTCAGACACCTGCCATTAGCCAGGGCGAGTACACGTCAAAAACCTTTGGCTGGATGTTTGCCGGGCTGTTAACCACCTTTTTGGTTGCCATATCCGGTTATGTGACTGGCTGGATTATCATGGTTATGTACATCCCTTACTGGCATTACGTTTTGCTTGCAGCAGAATTAGGTACTGTGGTATTTTTAACCGCCAGAGTACAGAAGATCAGCGTAGGTGCGGCCAGAGCATTATTCTTTGTGTATGCGGCTTTGAACGGAGTAGTGTTTTCTGTATATTTCCTGCTTTTTGAACTGCCGTCTTTGATTCTGGTATTTGGGGCTACCGCATTGTTTTTCGGAATCATGGCTTTAATGGGGCATTTTTTGAATGTGGATTTCAGTAAAATCCGTCCCTTTATGCTTGCCGGCCTGATGATGTTAGCAGGATTTTGGATCTTGTCCATGTTTATTAATTTAAGCCAGTTTGAATTGATAGCCTGTGCGTTTGGCATTTTCTTATTTTTAGGATACACTGCATACGATACCCATAAGATAAAAGAATCCTATGTATTTTACTGCAATGATGAAACCATGCTGGCTAAGGCGTCAATTTTTTCTGCATTAGAGCTGTATCTGGATTTCATCAACCTGTTTATCTACCTTTTAAGGATTTTAGGAAGAAAAAGAAATTAGCTCTTAGTTAAAAGAAGAGAAAACAGCGCTTATTGTTAAAATAAGAGCATTGCACTTACAGAAGCAGCCGCCCTTTCGTTAGAGGATAACGAGAGGGCGGCTATATTCATTGGTCAGAGGAAGAAATGCTGCGGAATCGGCAGCGAGTTCTTTGCAGGCCTGCTGTAAAATTGTCTGATAGATATGAGAGCAGCAGCAATCCTGATTCCAAAGCCGCTGCTCTTTTTCTGAAAGGATTTTTGGTGCATCAGAAGCTTTTGCAATTACAGGGATTGTGCTTTGTTCTTTAATTTTTTTTAGAAGCGGTGCTGACCTGCGCCAAAAACCTAAGATTCTGGCATAAGAGCAGTATCCTTCCCGGCGGTAAAAGTCCATATCTTCCTGCCGGATATTTAAGATTATGTGAAGCAGGGAACGGCTGATTCTGGTGTAAGTATATTGTCTGGTTTTTAATGCCTGTATCCTTTGGGAGAATGGCTGGAAAGAAAATGCCTGGCGCTTCAGTCTTCCTGCCAGCTCTGGCGAAATATCAGAAAACTCCTGGAACGGGATTCCTCTGTCCATACAGGCCAGAAGCTGGTAATTTAACAGCATAGAGCTGTCATCCGGGCAAAGGGGGAAAAGCAGTCTGGACTGATAAATCGGATGAAGCTTTCTGGGAATCTGGCTCAGAATGGAGGGCGAAACCTGCCACGGTATTTGAGAAGCCTGGAGCCTGGCAGTTTCTCGTTCCCGAAGAATGGCAGTACGGATACCGGAAGCAGAAGCGTAAGTTTCGGCAGTTTCCGGAAGACGATCATGGTATCCGCATCCCAGCCGCCGGACGGCAATTGGTTTTAAACGGCTTTTCTGACGGATGATAGCTTTTAAATATTCCGTTCCAAGGAGATTGTTGGGATCCTTTAAAACACTGGAATGTTGCGGTGAGATTCCACATGCCGTTAAAGCGGCTGCCTGGGCTTTGGGATAAGGCTGGCCTTTGCTTAGCTGCTCCTTAAGAGTATCAGTAAAAGAGGCAGGCTCACTGGCTAAGATTGCGGCAGCTTCCTGCAGGGGCCAAAGCTTTCCGGATTCGCTGCCAAATGAAAGGAAGTCAACGCATCCTAGCCCCTCCAGAAGGGAAATGGCTCCGGACGCGAAATCTTCAGCGCTTCCTGAGGCAAAAGGAGCCGGCAGCTCCAGCACCAGATCTGCTCCTCCAAGAAGGGCCATGGAGATTCGGAAGGATTTTTCAAACAGGGCAGGTTCTCCCCGCTGCACAAAATTTCCGCTCATTACGACGACAATATAGTCGGCGTCTGTCTGGCGCCTGGTTTCTTCCAATTGGTATTGATGTCCCATGTGAAATGGGTTATATTCTGCAATAATGCCTGCTACTTTTGACATAGAATTCCTCTCTTAAATTTGATTCCGGCAAGTTTGGATCGTTTTCCTTTATTATAACCAGCCAGGTGCCTTTTCGTAAAGCCGGGATTTTAATGTTTGGCCTAAAAATTGGCAATCATATTGTTTTTGCACGAAAAGCAGTTATGTTTTATAAAAAATGCAAATTTATTAATGGACAAGTCTTGAAAAATTAAGGAAAAACACATAGAATAGATGTCAGAGGCCAACGGATGTTGGCTATAATTTATCAAAAGATAGGAGAGATTAAAAGCTATGAAATTTTTAGTAGAAACATCTGCGCGCCATGTACATGTAACGAAAGAGGATTTAGCCACATTATTTGGGGAAGGCTATGAATTGACCTGGAAGAAAGATCTTTCTCAGCCAGGCCAGTTTGCCTGTGAAGAGCGGGTAACGGTAGTCGGACCAAAGAGAGAGTTAAAAGGTGTTTCCATTTTAGGGCCCTGCCGTAAGGCTACGCAGGTTGAATTATCTTTGACAGATGCCCGTTCCATTGGCGTTGCTGCTCCTGTCAGAGAATCCGGCGATTTAGCTGGCAGTGCACCGTGTAAAATAATCGGGCCAAAGGGTGAAGTTGAGATCAGTGAAGGCGTTATCGTGGCAAAACGCCATATCCATGCAACTTTGGCAGAGGCAGAGGCACTTGGGGTAACGAACGGCGAGATCGTGTCAGTTAAACTGGAAACTGAGGGCAGAAGCCTGATTTTTGGCGATGTAGTGGTACGTGCAAGTGACAGCTATGCCTTAGCGATGCACATCGATACGGATGAGTCCAATGCAGCAGGCTGCGGAAGAGAAGTATACGGTGAAATTGTAAAATAAAAGCTGCCCACGGCAAGAAAATAGGAACCCCAAAAGGAGAATGGATTCATTATGAAAATTTTAGTTGTTAACTGCGGAAGCTCTTCTTTAAAGTATCAATTGATTGATATGGATAATGAAAGCGTAATTGCGAAAGGATTATGTGAACGGATCGGGATCGAAGGTTCTAAATTAACCCATCAGCCCACAGGGAAAGAAAAATTTGTAGCAGAAAATCCAATGCCAGATCACAAGGTTGCCATTCAGATGGTAATGGATGCCCTTCAGGATAGTGAGCATGGGGTAATTGCAAGTACAGATGAAATCTCGGCCATTGGACATCGGGTACTCCATGGAGGAACTACCTACAGCGAGTCTATCGTAGTGAATGAGGACGTGAAAAAAGTAATCAAAGACTGCTTTGATTTAGGACCTCTCCATAATCCGGCTAACTTAATGGGAATTGAGGCCTGTGAGGCTGCCATGCCAGGCAAGCCGAATGTAGCAGTATGGGATACCGGTTTTGGTATGGCCATGGAGGAAAAGGCCTATATGTATGCCATTCCTCATGAGTATTATGAAAAATACGGCCTTCGCCGTTACGGTTTCCATGGAACCAGCCATATGTTTGTGTCCGGTGAAGCCATTAAATTCGGCGGTTTGGATCCGAAGACGGCTAAAGTTATCGTATGTCATTTAGGAAACGGCGCCAGCATTTCTGCATCCATTGGAGGCAAGTGCGTGGATACCTCTATGGGCTTAACCCCATTGGAAGGCCTTATTATGGGCACCAGAAGCGGTGATGTGGACCCGGCTGTTGTACAGTATATCTGCAATAAAGAAGGCAAAGATGTAAATGAAGTATTAAATATTCTGAATAAAAAATCCGGCGTGTTAGGTATGAGCGGCGGCGTATCCAGCGATTTCCGTGATATTGAAGCGGCAAAGAAAGAAGGCAACCATTTGGCAGAGATCGCGCTGGAAGCTTTCGTTTATCGGGTAGCAAAATATATAGGCGCTTATACGGCTGCCATGAACGGCGTAGATGCCATTGCATTTACTGCCGGAGTGGGAGAGAATGATAAAGCCGGCAGGAAGGCAATCTGTCAGTATCTTGGCTATTTAGGAGTTAAGATTGATGATGCTGCCAATGATGTAAGAGGTGTGAATGCTGTTATTTCTGCTGCCGATTCCAAAGTAAAGGTTATGTTAATTCCTACAAATGAGGAGCTGGCCATTGCAAGAGAAACAAAGCGGTTAACAGAATAATTTCATTAAGTTCTAAAATTCGGTTGACAAAGAATGTACCTGTATGTATAATGTTTAAGGTGCGTATTAGGAGTTTATCATATGCTGATTAACTTATCAGAGTTGTTTTCCTGCCAGGGAAAAATGAAAACCTATACCCAGAGTCTTGAGATGGAGCAATTTCAGGGATCCTTCGGGTGTTATGAGATTGTGAAAAAGGAGCCGGTGGTACTTCGGATTACCCACCTTAAGGAACGAAAGCTGAAGGTGCAGGGAGAAGGAAATCTTACTTTACTGATGCCTTGCAATCGCTGCTTAACGCCGGTACAGGTACCTTTTCACCTGTTGATAGATGAAGAGCTGGATATGAATCAGAGCCATGAGGAACGGGTAGAAGCGTTGGATGAACAACCCTATATAAGCGGTTACGATCTGGATGTGGACCAGTTGATTAAAAGCCATTTGGTTACAGAACTTCCCATGAAGGTTCTCTGCAAAGAGGACTGTAAAGGCCTCTGCAGTCAGTGCGGAAAAAATCAAAACCTGGGAGCCTGCAGCTGTGAAAGCGGTTCAGCAGATCCAAGGATGGCTGCCATCCAGGATATTTTCAAACAGTTTAAGGAGGTGTAAACGTATGTCTATCTGTCCAAAGAATAAATCCTCTAAGGCTAGAAGAGATAGCCGCAGAGCAAACTGGAAGATGAGCGCTCCCAATCTGGTAAAGTGTTCAAAGTGCGGTGCCCTTATGATGCCTCACAGAGTTTGCAAGGCTTGCGGAAGCTACAACAAGAGAGAGATCGTTAAGGTTGAAGATTAAGAATTAAAAATCTTCGTAATTGAAAAGCTAGAAAACTAAGAGATACAAGTGCCCGGTTATTTCCAGCAATAAATTTTGCAGGAAATGGCTGGGCATTTTGCCTTATTTTCTTATTTAAAAGGCCGATATATACTATGTATAGAAAGCGGTATAAAATACCAGAAAGGAGAAGAACTTATGACGACCAGCGGAGTTTCAAACTACAGCTACAGCGGCTACAGTTACAACAATTATCAGAATGATATGCTGAACAGTTCAAGCTGGGTAGACAAGGCGAACCAGGAAGCAGAAAATATTAAAAACAGTACTTCCAATAAAACGTCTTCTTCCAGCAGTACCAGCAGTTCAAGCAGCAGCGGGGTTAGTGTGGGCAGCGGAGCCAGCACATCTACTTTCCTCTTAGGCTATCAGGCAAACTTAGAAGATCTGGAAGCTTCTGCTTCTAAACTTCAGGTTACCAACAAGGATAATGTGTTTACCAAGTATGAAAACGCATTAGCAGAGCTGGCGAAGCATCCGGAAGATAAGGAAACGTATCAAAAGAAAGTGGATGAAGCGGCCAATGATATTGTTGCGGCATATAAGGACTTTGCCAATAAGTACAACAATGTAATGGATTATTTATCCAACAACCAGGAGCGCGGTTCCGGGATTGCTGCTCAGTTAGAATCCTTTAAGCGGATGATGCCCAATGAGAAAACCCTGAAAGCTATGGGAATGAGCTTTGACACCAATGGAAAGCTTCAGGTAGATGAAAAATCATTGAAGGAAGCTCTGGAAAAAGATCCAACCTATGTTAAGGAGCTGATGGGCGGACAGTTCGGCATTGCAGAGAGAGTCGGATCTAAGGCCACTTCTATTTTAGACTCTTCTGTTGATAAAATTATCGGCAGCAATGAATCCTCAGACAGTGCCAGCAGCAGCTCAGCCAGCAGCTCCAGCACCAGCACTTCCAATAAAAAAGTGTCTGCTATGTCAGATTCCTTTTTGCAGTTTGCCAGCTTTGCAAAAAGCGGCGCATATAATTTAAGCAATTATTATGCGGTATCGATGCTGAACATTTTGGTTTAATGCGATGAACCAGGCTGTAAAATAGGATAATTTTGTAATTGTTTAAGTAAAAAGGCTGCTGTATGCTTGAGCAGAAATCAAGGATACAGCAGCTTTTTTTGTGTCACAGTAAAAATAAACCCCCTGCTCTGCAGGGGGAGGGAAGATCTTAAGATAAAAGCAAACTCCTGTGCTAAAATAAAAGTGGGTCTGCAAAC
>JAAWIS010000096.1 GCA_022796475.1 Lachnospiraceae bacterium
CCTCGACGTAGCAACCGCTACGCCTTCGTTTGTGGAGCAGCACTCTCAGAAAAATATTCGGCGGAATTTTACCATATATGAACCAGACAGAACAATAGGTATTTTATGATAACAAGTGAATAGTGTGGTATTGATCTCCAAAATGTGGTAAAATAGCAATATTCAAATATGTTCTTGAAAATTGATACAAGGATGGAGGAGATTTATGGAAGAAAAAAAGATGGAATCACAGGCCGTCAATGAAGAGAAGGAAAAGTTCCTGAGAGAAGAAGAGCATGAAGACGACAGCGATAAGTTTATCAGTCCTATGCGAAGCATCCATATGGTTCCTATGGATGTGATTGCAGGGTTTGAGGTAAGGCCAGGTTTATATGAGTTAAATGGAGCCATGGCGATTCCTGTAGGGGTGAATTTTACTGTACATTCCCTGGGTGCTACCTCCTGTGAGCTTCTTTTATTCCGCCGGATGGAAGAGGAACCTTATGCCGTTCTTCCGTTTCCGGAACATTACCGGATCGGAAATGTTTATTCCATGATTGTTTTTGGGCTGAATATTTCGGATTTTGAATATGCCTACCGGTTAGACGGTCCCTGCGACGTGTCCAAAGGAGTACTATTTAACAAAAATAAAGTTCTTCTGGATATTTACGCAAAAGCGGTAACTGGTCAGAGCAAGTGGGGCCGCCCCACTCAGGAAGGGGCATTTTATAAGGCAAGAGTAGTAAAGGATGATTTTGAATGGGGAAAAAACAGGAATCCGTTGATTCCTATGGAAGATTTAATTATTTATGAGATGCATGTGCGGGGATTTACCAGGCATGACTCTTCCGGTGTGAAATATCCGGGAACCTTTGCCGGGCTGATGGAGAAGATTCCGTATTTAAAAGAATTGGGAGTGAATGCAGTAGAATTAATGCCGATTTTTGAATTTGACGAGATGAAAGACAGCCGTATGGTGGATGGAAAACAGGTGATGGATTATTGGGGATATAATACAGTAAGCTTTTTCGCGCCAAATACCAGCTATGCCGGAACCACAGAATATAACAGGGAAGGAACAGAACTGAAAACTTTAATCAATGAACTAAACAAAAACGGGATTGAATGTTTTCTGGATGTGGTATTTAATCATACGGCAGAAGGCAATGAGATGGGCCCCTTCTTTTCATTTAAAGGCTTTGACAATAATATTTACTACATGCTGACACCAGACGGCCATTATTACAATTTCAGCGGCTGTGGAAATACTTTAAACTGCAATCATCCGATTGTGCAGCAATTAATTTTAGAATGTCTCCGGTACTGGACTACCGTTTATCATATTGACGGATTCCGGTTTGATTTGGCAAGTATTTTAGGAAGAAATGAAGACGGAAGCCCTATGAGCAAACCGCCGCTGCTGCAAAGCCTTGCATTTGATCCCATTTTAGGAAATGTAAAATTGATTGCAGAGGCCTGGGATGCAGGAGGACTTTATCAGGTAGGAACCTTTCCCTCCTGGAACCGTTGGGCAGAGTGGAATGGGCGTTACAGAGATGATATGCGGAATTTCCTGAAAGGCGATTACTGGATGTCAAAAACAGCAGTTCAGAGAATTATCGGCTCTCCGGATATTTATGATCCAGCTCAGCGCGGCTATAATGCTTCTGTTAATTTTATAAATTGTCATGATGGTTTTACGTTATGGGATATGTATTCTTATAATGAAAAACATAATGAAGGGAATGGATGGAATAATACAGACGGCAGCGATGATAACCGAAGCTGGAATTGCGGGGCAGAGGGAGAAACGGACCAGGAAGAGATTTTATCACTGCGCCGTAAACTTGCAAAAAATGCAATCACCGTTTTAATGATGAGCCGCGGAACGCCCATGTTTTTGGCTGGAGATGAATTTTTAAATACGCAGTTTGGCAATAATAACGCATACTGTCAGGATAACGAAATTTCCTGGCTGGATTGGAATTTTCTTGATAAAAACAGAGAGCATTTTGAATACGTAAAGCATATGATTCAGATACGGAAAGAACACAGCGTAATTCGCCGTTTCTCCGGAAACTGTTCTCTTGGATTTCCTGAAATTAAGGTAATTGAACCGAATGATAAAACCCGGGTATTAACGGTTATTTATGCCGGACGCAATCAAGAAGATAATGGTGATGATATTATATGTCTGGCAATTAATGTGTATTGGGAAGAGCAGGAGATTGTTCTTCCAAGCCTTCCTTCTGCCATGAATTGGAATGTGCTGGCAGATACAGAAGGCCGTTATCTTCCAAATGGCATTCCAGGCAGGGAAGGAGCTTTTCAATTAAAAGGAAACCGATTTAAGATTGGCCCTCGTTCTGCTTTCGTGCTTGCGTGCGGAAAACATAAATAAAAGATAAAGAGGTAAGATTGGCGAAATAGTGAAAAAGAGATTTTCCTGTTATCATGCATTCATAAGAATTCATGATAACAGGGTTTTTTACTTTATAGGAAATTGCTTCCTATAAAGCAAAAAACCTCCGGGGGATGCGCACTTCGCGCTTAAGGAAACTGTCTGCTGGCGCAGACGCGCTCCGGCGTGAGAGTCCAGCTTGCCGGACTCTTTTTTACTCCAAAAAGTTATTTATAACAGCCAAATCATATCAGATAGAAGCCATTAATCCATTCAGACAGTTAACTGGGAAAGAAATGGAAAGGAAGATGGGAGAAGAGGGATAAGAGCAGATTTTTGGGAAAAACCGGAACTGTGAAAGAGGATTTTGCTTTGCATAAAGGCATTATGAATAATTATTAGTTTACGTAATATTATTATGTAAATCAATCAAGCTGTAAATACTCTTTTCTATTTTTGGAGAATTATGGGGAAAAATCAGCTTTTTTATCGGTTATCCGGTTGGCAAACTCATGGATATCCTTTATAATAAAATAAAAAATAGCAAACACACTCTAACAAAAGGAATAAGAAAATGCCAATATTTCGATTAAAAAAAGAAGAGATTAGTTTTCCAAATCCCAGGTATGCACAAGAAGATGGACTATTAGCTTTAGGCGGCGATTTAAGTACAGAAAGGCTGCTGCTTGCTTATATGAATGGGATTTTTCCATGGTTTAATCCTGGTGAAGAAATTATGTGGTGGTGCCCGAAAAAAAGATTTTTGATATTTCCGGAGGAAGTCCATATATCCCGTTCCATGAAAAAATATATGAAAAAACATGAGATAACATTAATGCTAAACCGGGACTTTAAAGATACCATGCATCGGTGCCGGATGATGCGGGAAGAGGAAGGAACCTGGATTGGGGATGAGATGGAGAAAGCCTATTTTGAGCTTTATCAAAAAGGATTTGCATTCAGTGCAGAAGCTTATGAAGATGGAGAATTAGCCGGCGGACTTTACGGGGTAAGTATAGGGAAATGCTTTTTTGGAGAGAGCATGTTTTCCGATAAAGAAAATGGCTCAAAGGCGGCACTAATTTTACTTTCAAAAATTTTAATGCAGTACCATTTCTTATTTATTGACTGTCAATTTCATACAGAACATTTGGAGCATATGGGCGGAAGATTTGTATCCTGGGAAACTTATGAAAAACTTTTAAAAGAAGGTTTTGGGTGATGAAAGGACATTGCTGTTATCATAAAAGGACTCCTGTCATAACAGCAATGGAATAGCTGCATTTTTGTGTTTTTTGCAGAATAAAAAGGGTTAAAGATTGGAAAGAGGTAGGGAGAATGGGAGAGGTTTGGAGCAGCATTTTAATTAGTCTTTTGGCTTCAGCTTTGTATGATTTAGGGAAGGCAGGAAAAAGCTGGATTCAGAAACTTTTTTGGCGAAAGGAAACCTTCCGGAAAGAAGATTTAGTGAACGTGCTGCAGTTAAAATTAGATGCTTTTCTGAGCGAGAGGGAAGAAATCCTGTTTTTAGATTCGGATTGGTTTATCAATTTTTTAAAGTATCAAAAGCCAATGGAAAAACTGTGTCGTTATGTGGCAGACTACAGTAAGCTGCCGAATGTTTCTCAGGAAGAATTTCTTTCTCAGCTTATATCGGATACAGAGGAAGCAGCACTGTGGGGAGGAAGGCCTCTTAGTTTTTACCAGCAGTCAGTTGTAAAGGAATTATATCAAATGCTGATGAATGAAGTTGAAGATATTTTATTCCGTCAGATTCCCATTACGGATCGGTTTCAGCTTATGCAGATTAGAAACCGTTTCCAGCAAGAGCTTAAGCCGATTCAAAATGAAGTTTCCATGTTAAGACATAAACAGGAAAGCAAAAGATCCCAATTTGCAGAATTAGTTTATCATTACCCAAAACCATATTTGAAACGTTACTGCTATAGCCAGGATAACCAGGTAAAACCAAAAGATGAGAGGAAAGAAACCTGCCGGCTGGCGGAACTTTGCCAGAGATATTCCTGTGTCATTGTTTTGGGAGAGGCTGGAAACGGAAAAACCACAGAGCTGTATTGGACAGCCGCTTATTACAGTGAGAGAAAGGAGCTTCCAAGGCCTGTTGTTTTGACGTTAAAAACCTATATGGATGAAACGTTAGAGGAGCTGGCAGTCAAACAAGGCTGCTGGATAGAGAACGAAAACAGGCTCTTTTTTATCATTGACGGATTTGATGAAACAGCAGGGGGAAACAGGCAAAATTTTTTAAAACGGTTATCTGCATATCGTCAGCAGAATCCGGAAGCCAGATTTTTAATATCTGCAAGGAATCATTTTTACCATGAAGGAATGTTGGGGGATTCTTTTAAGACCGTGTGGATCGAACCGTTAGAACTTGCAGACGCGGCTGCCTTTGCAGAAGAATTTGGTGCAGATAAAGATGGATTTATTCATGAAATTTACAGCCGGAATCTGACAGAGCTGGTTTTAGTGCCATTTTATTTAGTGGAAATATGTAAGATTTATAAGGAAAAAGGAGCGCTGCCAGAACGGGGCCAATTGATGAAGGAATTAATTGATCATAAGTGTTTCGAAGATTTAAAGAAGTTTCAGTTAACAGCCAGTGTGGATTTACATGAAGAACAGGTACAGATTCGGCTGCTGCTTCAAAAAATCGGAGCAGCAATCTATGCCATGGATTGCCGGACTCTTTCTGAAGAGGAGTACCGGAGTCTGATTCCATTGCCTGATGACAGGGAGCTTTTAAAATACAGCGGAGTTTGGACGTTTCAGCAAGGAGCCTGGCAGTTTTCCCATAATAATTTTGGTGAGTATTTAGCAGCAGAATATTTATTAAAATGTCCGCTTGAAACAATTAAAGTTCTTGTGTCTGCAGGGTATCCTGAGCTGGGTATCTGCAGCCATTGGCATCATGTGCTGTCTTACCTGCTTTCGATTTCCAATGGCCCCATAGAAGAATGGCTGCTGGAACAGGATTTTACTTTATTTTTTAATTGGGAAGCCAATCGGATTCCTGCAGCCAGGCGATCCGGGATTTTGAGAAAGGAGTGGGAACGGCTGAAAAAACAGCATGAGTGGATTACTGCTCAGCGATATCGGGCAGCCGATCTGATGAAATTTGGGGCAGGCTATCTGGAAATTATGATGTTTCTTGAGGAAATGAATGAGCCGGAAGATATGATTTCCTTGCAGAATGCAATTCTTGCCTTAAGCAGCAGCCCTGATTTATTTGGCCTTGAAGAATCGGTTCGGAATACGTTTATAGATGTCTTAAATACCTGCCAGGATTTCAATAGTATTTATGAGTACGGGATTTTGGGACTGTTAAAGCTTGGCCTGATGGGAGAGGAAGAATTGGCTCAACTGATTGGACATTTTTGGGATACGGATTCCTCTGAGATACGATATTCCTTATATTCCTGCATTCGTGTGCTGGATCAAGCTGATCCATACATTGAATTTCTGACAGATGGCCTGCAGTACGTATCCCCGGGAATACATGCAAATCCAGGAAGACTGGGGAATGAGTCCTTTGAACTTCATTACGCTTTCATGACCGTAAAAACGCCTTCCGCCGCGGTGAAAATACTGGAAGTCATATCAAAGGATGCGAGATGCCTTTTCGTTTATCAGATGGATCAGGTGGTGGAACGGATTTTTTCGGTTCTTGCAGAAGCGGGAAACAAGGTTCGACCGCCATACTGGGAAACGCTGAAAGAATTTTATAAAGTTGTTTCCTATACTGGTCATCATTCCATGGAAAAAGCAGCCCTGGATTATTTTACCATCTCTGGTTTCAAGAAAGACTTTTTTCTGGAAGAGTTGGAATTGGTCATAGAAAGAAAACATTCATGGCGTATTTTATGGAAGCTGATGGACGATGAGATTTCAGTATGGGCGGCAGAGCAGTATAAGAACGGGTTAATAAATGAGATACAGGCAAAATGCTGCATTGACTGTATGAAAAAGGAGAACCCAGGTTATGCCTGGCTGGCGGCAGATTATGAAAAACGAACAGGTTCAAAGATACCGGATAAACCGGTAATTGACTATGAATCCTATCGCATCCAGGGAATGGAACGCTACCAGAGGGCAATCCTCTGTAAAGAAGATTACCTGCATCTGATTGATGAAATGATTGGCCTGTATGGAAAGGAAACGCTGACAGAAGAAGATATGGATCAAGCTCTCCTTTTGATACCGGAGGAACAATGGGAGTTAAAAGAAGTTAGTTTTGATTACAGACGAACCCAGTCTGTGAAATCGGTTCAGGAGTGGAAGCATGGCCTGAATGAGGAATGGGAGGAATTTCAAGGATACTTGATGATGCAGTGGCTGCAGCGAAATGAATTGGAAAAGGGAGAGATTTCGGAAAAAATCACTGCAGCAGCCACGAGGTATTACTATCAATATATAAAATCAGAGGATTTTTCAAAAGCAGCCTGCTGGAAAACAGATACGGCATACCAATTGAACAGCACAAGAGCTAAAAAACTTCTTTATTTTGCGTGGCGGTTTGAGTTTCCTATGGAAAAGAAGCAGGCAGAAGGGATATTTACAGCAGCCGCGCTGATGGATAGTGAAAAGAACTGTCAGGAATTGCTGGAACGGTATTTTACAAATGATGAGATCCGTAGTATTGTATTAACTAATATGAAGAAAAAGAGGCTTAAGGGAGATGATCTGCATTTGCATCTTTCGTATTGTATCAAACTGGAAATTAGCCAGTGCGCAGAGGAAATCCGAAAAGTGGCAGCAGATTCCGGTCGTTCAGAATGGATACAGAAACGGGCATTGGACTATTTTATTGAGGTAATCGGCCCGGATGCAGTCAGCCAGGTGATTCTTCCGGAGCTGGCAGATGGACTGTTTCTATACGGGGTATCACAGATTATAGAGAAAAAGCCGAAAGGCCTGGCAGATCATTTGTGGAATCATGCCAGACAGAATCCATCTCACCAGATGATTTGCTACCAGGATTTGATCCAGCTTCAGGACATACGGGGATTAAGGGCTTACCGCATGTATCTGGAACAGGAGAGGAGTGTAAAGAAAAATACTGCAGACAGCCTGCCGCTAGATAGCATTCCTTCTGTTCGAAATGAGGATTTGTGGGAAGAAGTATTTAAGATGACTCGATTATGGCTTGAGCCGGACTTTGAAGATCAAGAATTTGGCGGGCTTGCATTTGCATTAAGTCATGGCCTCAGCGGCATAGCAGGAAGTGGTGAAAAGGGATATCAGGCAGTAAAACGGATCCTTGAAGACAGTATTCAGTCAAAACAGGATGATTTTTTAAAAAAAGTCCGGCTTTGCCGCTGGCTGGATGATGCGAAAAGAAGCTATCAGCAGAACATTCAGCGCAAGTGGCCTTTGGAGAAGACAAAAGAATATATTTTTCTTAGCAGCATGGTTTTCGAGCATTGTTAAAACTGCTGCCATACTACATTGATTTTGTATGCGGATGGCTTTCATCCAGGGATTATTCAATCCGCATCATTCGGTATCCTACTCCGATATGGGTTTGGATGTACTGAGGGGAATCTGGACTTGTTTCCAGTTTTTTTCTTAGTGTAGCCATAAAAACCCGCAGGGATGCCACATCATTTTCCCAGCATCTGCCCCAGATGTTCTGCGTAATGAATGTATGGGTCAAAACTTTGCCTACGTTTTTACAGAGCAGGCAAAGCAGCTTATATTCGATTGGCGTCAGATGCAGCTCCTGCCCATCCAAATACGCGCAGCCTCCCGCAAAATCTACCTGCAGTTTGCTATTAATAAAGACGGAACTGGCTGCCAGCATGTCAGCCGTCATAAAAGAGAGCCGGCGCTGTGTTACACGAAGCCTGGCCAGTAATTCTTCTACGGAAAAAGGTTTGGTCAAATAGTCGTCAGCACCAGCATCCAGGGCTTCAATTTTATCCAAATCTTCACTTCTTGCACTGATTACGATAATTGGAAGATTGGACCAGGAGCGTATTTGTTTAATGACTTGTACGCCGTCCATATCCGGAAGCCCTAAATCCAGTAGAATAATATCCGGATTATGGGAAGCAGCTTCCAGAACTGCAGTTTCTCCATTGACAGCAGTTAAATAGCGATAATCATTCGTTTTTAATGTAGTTGTAATTAGGTTGCGTACCGGGGAATCATCTTCAACAACTAAGATTAAAGGTTTATTCATACAATTTTACCTCCTCTGCTGGCAGCGTAAATTGAAAAACTGCGCCGTGGGGCTGGTTATCTGCTACAAAGATAGAGCCACCGTGGGCTGTTATAATTGCTTTGCATAAAAACAGTCCAAGGCCCAAGCTTCTGCGGCTGTCAGCGATTTTATTAGCACCACTGTAAAACATGTTAAAAATCAGCGGCTTTTGCTCATCTGGTATTCCCGGACCATTATCAGAAACGGATACGATTACCCATTTTCCGGTCTGCTCGGAATGGATTTTGATGACGGAGCCGGCAGGGGTATATTTGACAGCATTATCAATCAGATTAATCATGACCTGAACAACCAGCTTTGCATCAATTTGGGCAAGAACCAGCTCTTGGGTGCTGTCGTTTAAAATAATATGCCCTTTACTTTTTCGATTTACATGGCGCAGGGCTTCAGCAATGACTTCCTCTATTAATTCTGCTGATGGTTTCAGATTCATTCGTCCTTCTTCAATCCGGGTCACTGCCAGAAGATTTTCAACCAGACTAATCAGCCACATGGAATCGTCATAGATGTCGGTAAATATTCTGGTTCGTGTAATATCATCCAGCTTTTTATCGTTAGATAAGAGAGTGCTGGCATTGCCGGAAATCGAAGTCAGAGGAGTTCGCAGATCATGGGAAATTGCCCGAAGCAGGTTGGCTCGAAGCTGTTCGTTTCTTGCAAGGATAGCGGTTTCTTCTTTTTCTCTGGCATTTTTGATATTCTCAAGAGCAAGGGCACATTCGCCAAGAATAGACAGCAAAACGCTGTTTTCAAACGAATCCAGCAGTGTATCATTCATAGCAATTCCTACCACCCCATATACATGCTGATTGATGCGGATAGCAAGATAGAGGCATTTTACATTGCTTAATGTATCAGTGGTAGCCCCTGCATGGTGATTATTTTGAAATACCCAGGCTGCAGCATTTTTTTCCTGTTCGGTGATCAGGTCACTTTGGCGGCTGCCTTCTGTATAATAAATTGTTGGAGCAGACAATTCGCTGCCGTTAGAAGAATAAATAACCAGATCTCGTTTCAGCAATTTTGTAAGCTGTTCGGCAGTTGCTGACAGAACTGCTGGTTCATCCTGTTCCTTTTGCAGAAGCTGACTGGTTTCAAACAGGATTTTTGTCCGGAATGCAGCATAAGCAGACTGCTTTGCATTATCCTTTAGTTTAGCAGCCAGAGAACCAGTTAAAAACGATACCATAAACATAATGGTAAAGGTTACCAGGTAATCTGGATCATAAAAATGAAAGGTAAAACGGGGGTTGGTAAAGAAAAAATTAAATCCCAGAACGCTTACTATGGAGGATAAAAACCCACATAAACGATTTGTAGTGATCACAGAGATTACCAAAACCCCAAAAATAGATACAGCAATTAAATTTGATTCAGTAAAACCCAATAGATAAAACAGATAACTAAGCCATATGGAAGCTAACAGAACTAGAATGCTTTTTCCCATATCTTGAGCAGATATTAACACCGGGCTGGACAGTTTGCGCTTCTGCTCCTGATAATGGCTTTCTATGCTGGCATCCGGGATGATATGGATATCCAGGTTAGGAGCAGCGGCAATTAGCTGCTCAGTCAAAGGAGGTTTGCTGAATATACTTTTTCGGGTTGCTGTGCTGCGGCCGATTACAATTTTTGATACACTGGAAAGGCGGGCAAATTCTGAAATTTGATAAGGGACATCATTGCCATGGATAGTTTCGATCATAGCTCCCAGTTGCTGTGCAAGGCGGATATTTTCCTGCAGACGTTTTTTATCGGCATCTCCCATTTTGGCATAGCCGGGAGTTTCTACAAATAAGGCAGTAAAAGTTCCTTGGAACGCTTTTGCCATTCTGGCGGCAGTCCGAATGATCTTTGCGTTAGACGGCGAAGAGGAAAGACATACTAAAATATGCTCATCTGTATAGTATCCGGTTTGCTTCTGCGTGTGAGTATATTCTGAGAAGATGCTCACCTTATCTGCACAACGCCTGAGAGCGATTGCCCGCAGGGCAGTCAGATTCGTAATGGTGAGATAACGAGCGTCCTCATAAGCTGCTGATTGACCTTGTGGAATCGATTCTTGTTTCAGCCGTTGAAAAAGTTTTTCTGGTTCAATATCAATAAATTCAACCTGATTTGCCTGATCGAAAATAAAGTCCGGAATGCGTTCACTTGGAGGTATGTTTGTTATGGAAACTATCATATCGTTCAAGCTTTCAATATGCTGGACATCCAGGGTAGTGTAAACATTAATTCCGGCTTTTAATAATTCCTGTATATCCTGATAACGTTTTGCATGCCGGCAGCCTTCCTGGTTAACATGGGCAAGCTGATCTACCAGGATTAACTGCGGATTTCTCTTCAGAGCGCCATCCAGATCAAATTCGTGAAAATGAAATTCCCCGTGCTGGAAAGATTGAAAAGGGAGTTGCTCCAGATCACAAAGAAGGGCGGCTGTTTGGGAGGAGGAATCAGTTTTTATGTATCCTGCAACAACATCAATTCCTTGTTTTTTGGCCTGATGTGCTGCCAAAAGCATAGCATGGGTTTTTCCGGTTCCAGGCGCGTAGCTAAAGAATATTTTTAGATTTCCATTATTCCCTGGTGTTTTGCTGTGAATTGGATGCTGAAAAAAATCACGATTTTTCTCATTCAGTGACATTTGGTTTCCTCCAAATCTGCTGCTGAAAGGGCAGTCAGGCAATCTTAATAAGAAATAAATTAGTTTTATTATAGCACGTTATTTTACGGATTTCCATGGTCAATTTCGGTTAGGCCAATCCAAAAAGCAGTCCAGTCCTTTTGCTATGAAATACCCAAAAATAAATTCTGCTGCAACTGCTGCAAGCAATAAAATATCGTTCATATTCTGATCTCCTTTCGTTTTTTACCGGTAGATAACAGAAACTTGTTATGAAAAATCCATTTTTATATCCGGAAACATTTTTGCAGATCTTTATTTCGTCCAAGAACCAGCATAGTTTCTCCTGTCTGAAGCATCATATCTGGTGAAACAGAAAGTTCCAGCTTCCCCATTTTTTTAATTCCCATAATATTAATATTGAATTTTTTCCGAATATCAATTTGTCCGATAGTCTGCCCGTCCCAGCTACCTGGCACTGGAATTTCAAACATGGCATGTTCCGAATCCAACTCCATGTAATCTAGAATGTGATCGGCACTGTATCGGATAGCTGTCCATTTGGCAAGCTGTTTTTCTGGATAAACAATTTCATCAGCTCCATTGCGCAGAAGGAATTTTGCCTGAACATCTCGGGCTGCTCTGGATACCACCAGCTTTGCGCCGAGTTCTTTCAATAGGGAAGTAGTTTCCAGAGAACTTTGAAAGTTGTTTCCAATTGCTACGATACATACATCAAAATTGCGGACTCCAAGAGATTCCATAAAATCGAGATTAGTACTATCGCCTATCTGTGCGTTAGTTACAAAAGGGAGAGCCGCATCCACGCGTTCTTCTGAATGATCAACTGCCATAATCTGATGATGCAGTTGGTTTAAATGCATGGCAATATGCTTTCCGAATCTGCCAAGTCCAATTAAAAGAATTGATTTCATCATGATAATTTCCTCCTTAACCTACCATTATTTTTTCCTGAGGAAGTTTGGCTCCTCCTCTTTGCGTACCAGAGAGGGCAGCGAAAATCAGAGTCAGCCCTCCGACCCGCCCTAAAAACATCAGCAGAATAAGAATCCATTTTGATAGTGTGCCAAGGTCTGCCGTAATACCTAGTGAAAGCCCTACTGTACCTACGGCGGAAGCTGTTTCAAATAAAGCAGTAAGCATAGGCAGGTTTTCCGTGATGCTGATGATCAGGCCTCCTGAGAAAAACAACATTATGTACAGTAATAAGATGGCAGATGCCTGCTTAACTGCATCATGATCAATGCGCCGGCCAAAGAAATGAACATGTTCATTT
>JAAWIS010000097.1 GCA_022796475.1 Lachnospiraceae bacterium
GATTGCTAATTTTCAACACATCAGCCGTGGAAAGACAGCGGTTTGAGAGGAAAGCGATTCGACCCTATCCCCCCGCCCTTTCCCTATCCAGGGAAAGGGCGGCTCTGGAGGATATATCCCCCGTCGCGCCTTGGGAGGTAGCACAACCGGAACTGCCAGTCAAGGGTGCGGAGCACCGCCGCGCAGCGGCGGCTTTGCCCTTGACAGGCAGCCCCGGCTGTGCTATGGGTGGTGCGGCGACGGGGGATACATCCAGCAGAGCCGCCGTGGACGAAGCGGGGAAAATGGGCGGGTCCCTTCTGGTCACGGTGTCCAGAAGATATACAAAAACACCGCTCCGGTTTTTGTCGGAAGCGGTGTTTTGCGTAAGGTTGACAGTCCATTCATTGTCGTGTTTTTGTATGCTCTTGTTAAGGGAAGATAGGATTATTGGAAAATAAACCAGTATCTAGACTTAGAGAAGGCTTACCTTTTGTTGTAAGGGTAAATTATTTGAAAAGCAAAGTGGTAATAGGATTAAAAAAGGAAGAGGCTCCAAATACTTATAGGATTTCAGATTATTTTTCGGACCCAATAGTATTATACTATAAAGATCAGTGCGGAACTTACCGAACTTCAAAATATGATTTTTTAGAAGTGGATGATCTTCTTGAAATATGCAATATTGATTATAAAGATATATTAGTTTCATATAAGAATCTCATGAACGAAGAATGTATATATGAAAATGCTAATAATATGCTTCTTAAATTACTTTTGGCATATGATAAAAGCGGAGATGCAAGAAGTGATATCTTAGATATTGCGTATGACTTTGCGGCATGGTTATATAGCACAGATATAGATGAGAATGAATTATCATATGCCATTAGAATGCTAAATTATATGTAAAAATGTGGGAGAAATTAGAGATTCTTTATGAATATACTGGAAATAGGTTAGCTTATTATGTACCTTAATGTTTAAGGATTTTGGCTTTTTGACTATGATATATACAACAAGTGTTACAGATTTAGGAAGCTGTTTATTGATTGTGGGGAATGTTCCCTGTTATAAATGTACGGAATGTAATGAAATTATCTATACAGGTGATGTGATTAAAAGACTGGAGCAGATCACAGAACAGGCGAAACAATTTACACAGGAAATTTCCATTGTAAATTATAGCAGCGCTGCATAGGGTAGAACGTGTAAAGTACTGTTTGGCAAGCTGTTTCATCCAGAAGGCCATAAGGGGAAATTTCAGGAGCCGCAGGCTGTGGAAGCGGCTAACCAGCTTATAAAGCTGTTTTCAGACTGCTTTCACACAGATCTCACTCTATGATGTAATGACTATGCTGCAGATAATCAGGATAGCCGTTCCTGTCTGCTGGACTGTCTTGATGATGTTCTGTCCTTGTGCATAGACAAGGAAATGGTTCCAGTGGAAAGGATACAGGAAATCCTTTTAAGACACCGGGAAAATGCCATAGAGGAAACGACACCGCTTCCAGAAAAATTTCCGAAATTTTTGACAAGTCCTCCATACAGGCAGACAGAGTACTATACCGGGCGCAAAGGTATGTCTGAAAGTCTGCAAAAATTGATACGGAATGGTACACCATGCTTTCTTCATGGCATAGGAGGTATTGGAAAGACAGAAATTGCAAAGGCTTTGATGATGGATATTCTTAAAATACCGTCCTCACAGTCAGGAATTACCCGTATTGCGTGGGTAGAATATACAGATGGCGATTTTGCATTGTCCCTGGTGCGTGCTTTTTTCCCGTCTTCTGAATTACAGAATATGGAACAGGAATTTCAAAAGGCCTTATCTCTTATCAATCAGTACCGGGATCGCTTGTTACTTATTCTGGACAATGTGGAAAATGCGAAGGGAAGGACGGATTATAGAACAACTGCAAAAACTTTTCCGTGTCTATGGTTGTAGTATGCCTGAAAACCATCTGCTTATGCAGACTTCCGCCATTCCTGGAATTCCCTTTCTTTTTGGACAGGCAAAAAAGTGGTTTGCTCAGGAAAACCGCACACTCCTAAACCGTTTGGCCAGGAAGGGATGGATGAAAAAAGAAGCGATTTATAACAACGGAAGGAATCGCTATCGCTATATTATGAATTCGGTCATTGCCGCTGCGGTCCGGGCACAGTTTTTAGAGTCTTTGTATGAGGCATGTCAGGGATTTATCAGAGAGATTACGGTTGAAATGGAAGAAAGCAGGGATCAGAATGATTCGTTCAAAAAGGAACTGATACAGTTTAGCTGGTCTCTAAATGATATATTTACTGACAGTTTTAAAGGAGAGGAAGACTGCAGGTTTTTATGGGCTTTGGCTGAAATCTATCGGGATATCGGCTATTATGAGAGAGCAGTTCCTCTTCTGGATTCTTTATTTCAGCTTTATACAAAACTGTATGGAGAAAACTGTATTCAGCTTGCGTCTGTTTGGAATAGCAGAGGCATGATTGACTATGAACTTTCTCATTTTGACACAGCGTTGGAGGCCTACTTAAAGAGCCGATCTATTATGGAAGACAGCAAGGGAAAGGATGAATCCAGCGCAACCGCAAAAGTAGAACTCGCCAAACTGGATCTGAATATTGGAAAAATTTATCTGAAATCAGATTACCGCAAGGCGGAACCATTTTTTAAACGTGCTTACGAAACCTTTTTGGCGGAAAAAGGGGATTCAGATGAGCTTACTTTAAATGCCCTAAGTCATAAGGCTGTCTTATTAGCTCATTCGGGAGAGCATAAGGAAGCAGAGGAGTTATATCTGGATCTTTATGACAAAACAGACGCTAAAAGTAATGACAGGGAAATGCTTTTTTTAAGAGCCGGCATTGCGCATAATCTTGGAAATCTGCTGACAGATTACAGGCCAGCCGAAGCAATGTTATATCTGCAGGAGGCAAAGGATATTTTCTGGAAATTACTATCACCAACACATCCGGATACCCTGGATGTATGGAATACGATCTGTTCTTTGAGGCTTACATTAGAAGATAATTACCCGGATATTTTAGAAGACTTTTATCGGTTATTGGAACTGTTTCAGAAGGTTTACGGGATGGATGCTCCTAATACTGCTACGATCTTTAATAATATAGGGCTTTGCTACTACTATATGAATCAGCCGCAGAAAGCGATTGAAAATTATAGGGAGGCAATTCGGATTGATTCCTTATCCTATGGGCCGGAGCATGAGCATACGGCATATATTTATAACAATATTGGAGCAGTGTACTCAGAGAACGACCAGCCAAAGAAAGCGTTACCTGAGCACGAACATGCATTAAGGATATACGAAATATATTATCCTGACCACAAAAACCTTGATCTTGCACAGACCCATGCCGATCTTGCAGACGCATATTTAAGGATTGGTGATTTGGATAAAGTCATGTATCATTTGAATGAGTCATTTGCCATTTATGATCAGCTGCTTCCAGAAAATGCACATCAGTACCTTTCAGTGTGCAGTACACTTGCTAATCTGCTGGTGGCGGCAGGGGATTATAAAACTGCTGAGGAACAGTATTCCCATGTTATATGGTTAATGATTGAAAATGGATACGAGAAAGATTCACAGGCAGTCAGAGAATTTAGTGAGAGAGTGCTGGAAGTCCGCAGAATGGCACAAGACATTTTAGAATAAAAATTTACTGGAGATGATTTGTAATATTTGCAAACTTGCCAAGAAAAAACTTGAAGTAATCGAAAATAAAATAATTATTCCGTTTATCAATAAAAATTATATGGATATTTTTGCAGAATAATATCATAAATATTCATTACTATATATCACATTACAATTAATCATAAAATTTCAAAATGGAATTGAAATGGAGGTATTTAAGTATTTAACTCGAAATTATAATTATCTGTTACTAAAAAATTTCCAGGAGTTTAGAAAAAGATTCGAAAAGAACCCAGAACTTTTTGAGAGTTTGTTTCACGAAAAAACTCTGGCAGAAATTCAAAAGCTAAGATTAGACATTGTCTTTCCTGTTTTCACTACAATATGGAATGGATCTAATATACAATTAAAGAAGATTATTACACCGATTATAGATAATACTATATGTGAAGTTGAAGAACTGACTAAAAGTATACCTTCAAGTGACTATAGAAATATTATTATGTTTGAACAACAATTTCGGTATATATAATTTTATGAAAGAGATTAAGCACCAAAAGGCGAATGTCTTCCGTGAGTATAATGATAATATTGAAAAATTACTGGAAAATGAACTGAAGCAACACGGACAAAAGTTCACTCATGCATTGCCGGTAAGAGAAATAATAGATTGCATA
The DNA here is from genome assembly GCA_022796475.1 of Lachnospiraceae bacterium. GTDB lineage: Bacteria > Bacillota > Clostridia > Lachnospirales > Lachnospiraceae > Caccovicinus. The sequence goes on from JAAWIS010000097.1 coordinate 4,316, forward strand.
AAAAGAACTGAAAATTGGGAATTAAAATTAATTTCACTATCACATGACTATGACATAAGTGTAGATAAACATATAAGTCGCTTTTATCATCCTTCTGAAGGGAAGCAAACTATTTTTGATAGGGTGAGTAGTAACATTTCCAGTGATGACTATTTTACACATTCACATCAACGCAAATTAGGAATTATTGTATCCCTGGGTGCAGCAATAATGTCATCCATATGGCATGATAATGATTTATTCCCTGACTGTATACAATGGTATAATTTGTTTTTGATATTTATCAGTAAGCACATGGGGGAAAATGTAAATTTAGCAGAAGATCTTGAAAGCTTATATGTTATGCTTCAACCTGTTATTTTGAGTGATGAGCTTGCTTTCTTTTTCTTTTGTACTGTGGGAGATAAAAAATTAGGAATGAATTATCGAAACTCTATTGCGCATTGAATTGGATTAAGAGATAGAGAGATTAATAGTATGTTAATGGCAAAACTATTCTACCTATATACAGATGTAATAAATACAGTTTTCTTGTATTTTTGGGAAAAATGATGTTAGCATGATTCCTTCGGAAACGGAGCGCTCTGGGGCATACTATAATGCATGCCCTTTGGGTGGGAGCGCTACGCGCTAAATGGTATAAATATACATAGGATTCTTACGATTTTTCTCTGACACGCAAGTAGTGGTTGCCGTTTTGTAAGAAACTGTGGTAGAATAGATCAGTATGTGGTAGAATGTACGTGAAAATAAAATTGTTGAAGATTTTGAATTTTGCCCCATTTTCGGCTCAAAAAAGGCCTGTTTTACCAATTTGATAGGGCCTTATTTGCAGCGAATCCTTCAAAATCAACCGATTTTCCACGCCACAAAAAACAGCCAGAAATTTGTGCAATACCAATAAAAATATAAGGAAAAACCATGAGAAAACTAGCCTTACCTGATGAAATTTTACTAAGTATCCAACAGCCCGCCCGATATATTGGCGGCGAGGTTAACATGTGCGTGAAGGACCCGGAATCTGTGGACATCCGTTTTGCTATGTGTTTTCCGGACGTATATGATATCGGCATGTCCCATCTGGGAATCCAGATTCTCTATAGTATGTTTAACAGCCGTGAAGATACGTACTGTGAACGGGTTTATTCCCCATGGATGGATTTGGATCCAATTATGCGAAGCCAAAAAATTCCGCTGTTTGCTTTGGAATCCCAGGATCCAGTTAAGGATTTTGATTTTTTGGGGATCACGCTTCAGTACGAAATGTGTTATACGAATGTCTTACAGATTTTAGAGTTGTCCCAAATTCCGCTTCATGCCGCAGAACGTGATGAAACTGTGCCTATTGTAATCGGGGGCGGTCCCTGTGCTTACAATCCAGAGCCCCTGGCTGATTTCTTTGACTTATTTTATATCGGAGAAGGAGAAACCGTTTACCATCAATTATTGGACCGCTACAAGGAAAATAAAAAAGCAAACGGAACCAGAAAACAATTTTTAGAATTAGCGGCAGAAATTCCCGGCATTTATGTGCCGTCTTTTTACGATGTAGAATACCATCCAGACGGAACCATTAAGCGTTTTTCACCAAACCATCCAAATGCCAAAAAAACCATTACAAAAGAATTGGTAGCAGACTTGGATCAGGCAGATTATATTGAAAAACCATTGGTGCCTTACATCAAAGTTACACAAGACCGGGTAGTATTAGAAATTATGCGGGGCTGTATCCGTGGGTGCAGATTTTGTCAGGCTGGAAATGTATACCGTCCGATGCGGGAAAAAGGGCTTGATTACCTAAAGGATTACGCGGTAAAGTTATTAAAATCTACAGGTCATGAAGAAATTTCCTTAAGTTCTCTAAGTTCAAGTGATTACAGCCAGTTAGAAGAGCTGATTCAATTTTTAATAGCTGAATTTAAAGGAAAAGGAGTAAATATCTCCCTTCCATCCCTGCGGATTGATGCTTTTTCACTGGATGTAATGAGCAAAGTCCAGGATGTTAAGAAAAGCAGCTTAACTTTTGCTCCGGAAGCCGGTTCCCAAAGGCTTCGGGATGTCATTAATAAAGGGTTAACAGAAGAAGATATCTTAACCGGAGCTGCTCAGGCCTTTCACGGCGGATGGAATCGGGTCAAATTATATTTTATGCTGGGACTTCCTACCGAAACGAAAGAAGACATGGAAGGAATTGCCCTTTTGTCTGAAAAAATCGCTGAAACTTACTACGATGAAATTCCAAAAGAACAGCGTCACGGCAAAGTTCAAGTCGTTGCAAGCTCCTCCTTTTTTGTGCCCAAACCATTCACTCCGTTCCAGTGGGCAAAAATGTGCACAAAAGAGGAATTTATCGAACGCGCCAATATTGTCCGCCAGAAATTCAGGGAGATGCTAAACCGCAAGAGCCTGAAATACAATTGGCATGAAGCAGAGCTTACTGTTTTGGAAGGCGTTTTAGCCAGAGGAGATCGGCGGGTGGGCGCTGTAATTGAAGAAGCATACCGGAATGGCGCCTGTTTTGACTCCTGGTCAGAATACTTTAATAATGATATATGGATGAAAGCGTTTGAAACCTGCGGTATATCCGTTGATTTTTATACCACCAGAGAGCGGAATCTGGAAGAAATTTTTCCTTGGGACTTTATTGATCCCGGAGTTTCCAAAGACTTTTTAAAACGCCAATGGATTCAGGCTATGGAAGGGCAAGTCACCCCTAATTGCCGGATGCAGTGCGCTGGATGCGGGGCTATGAAATTTAAGGGGGGAGTCTGCTGTGAAGGTAAGAATTAAATTTTCCAAGGAAGGAAATGCAAAGTTTATCGGCCATTTGGATGTAATGCGCTATTTTCAAAAAGTAATGCGCCGGGCAGAAATTTCCATCTGTTACAGCGGCGGTTTCAGTCCTCATCAAATTATGTCCTTTGCTGCACCGTTAGGAGTAGGGATTACCAGTTGTGGTGAGTATTTTGATATTGAAGTAGAAGATAGCGAAAACTTATCCACAATGAAGGAGCGAATGAATCAAACCATGGCCGAAGGTTTTCATATAGAAAGCTGCCGCCGTCTTCCCGACTCAGCCGGCAATGCAATGTCGATTGTGGCTGCCGCCCGCTACACTATTTCGTTTCGTTCCGGATATGAACAAACAGCATTGGAGGATTTTAAAGACACAGAACAGTGGATGAAGGAATTAGAAAAATTTTACCAGAACGAATCCATCATCATTACCAAAAAAACGAAAAAAGGCATGAAGGAGCTTGATTTAAAGCCTTTGATCTATGAATTTTCTTCAGACAAAACTTCAGCTTGTATGGTAATTTCTACAGGAAGTGCAGAAAATATTAAACCTGAATTGATTTTAGACGCATATTATCAGCACCTTAAAAAAGAACGTCCAGCCTTTGCCTTTCAGATACAGCGGGAAGAGGTATATGCCTTAAAAGATGGACGGCTGGTTTCATTAGAAGCCTTAGGAGAGGGATATGAATAAGCTGATTATCACACGCTGGAATCAGGCAATCTGCACTGCACTTGCACAAAACGGCAAGATTCTGCAGCTTGAACTGGAACCTGACTGTGAAAAAAGTATTTTAAATAATATTTACATCGGCAAGGTCCAAAATATAGTGAAAAATATTAATGCTGCTTTTGTAGAGATTGGAAATGGGGTTATTGGCTATTACAGTCTAAGCGAAAATCAGCAGCATTGGTATGGAAATGGCTCTTGCGGATCCAGACTGCGAATCGGCGATGAAATTATTGTCCAGGTTTCCAGAGATGCTGTAAAAACAAAGGCGCCTGTTCTTACTGGAAAATTCGTTTTCACCGGAAAACTTACTGTTTTAACAATTGGTAAAAACGGACTCAGTTTTTCCAGTAAAATATTAGATCGAAGCTGGAAAGACGCTATAAAGAAAGAACTGTGTGGGGAAATAGGGGAGAAGGACGGACTCATCATTCGCACCAACGGAAAACATGCTGCTCCAAAGGAACTGCTGACAGAATTTCATTCACTGCAGAACGTTTTTCAAACGTTAATAAATGATGCGCCTTTTCGAACATGCTATACTCGTTTATACCAGGCCCCATCCACATTTTTAACTAATATCCGAAATGCCTATGCAGATCTGCTGGAAGAAATTGTAACTGACGAAGTTGAAATTTTTGAAGAAATTAAACATTTTTTAGAGCAGGAACAGCCGGAAGATTTGAAAAAACTGCGTTTCTACCAAGATCCGTTTTTGCCTTTAAAAAATTTGTATTGTTTGGATCAGGTAATTCAGCGGGCAGAGCAGCAGCAAGTATGGCTGAAATCAGGAGGCTATTTAGTAATTCAGCCTACAGAAGCATTGGTAGTGGTGGATGTTAATACAGGAAAATATTCCGGCAAAAAAACAAAAGCAGAAACCATCTTAAAAATTAATATGGAAGCAGCCGAAGAGATCGGCGTACAACTGCGCCTGCGGAATCTATCTGGTATTATAATTATAGATTTTATCGACATGCAGGAAGAAGAGAGCCGTATGCTTCTTTTGGAGCATTTGAAAACAGCAGTGTTGCAGGATCCGGTAAAAACAACGGTTGTGGATTTTACAAAATTAAATTTAGTAGAATTGACACGAAAAAAAATTCACAAACCGCTGCATGAACAGATAGCCGCCTGCCTAACGCTTTAAAACTAATTGTTTAAGCTCATTGTTTTAAGCTCATAATCGTGTTTTTTGCAAAAGAGTTTTTGATTCTGGTATTGAATCCATTTGGATAAAGAAGCGAAGAACGAATATTATTAATTAAAAAGATGTGCTCAGAATAGATTAACGAGTACAAAGGAGAATTCGGAATGAAGATAATAATTGTTGGCTGTGGTAAAGTAGGTTTTACCTTAGCTGAAAAACTGAACCGTGAAAATCATGATATTATATTAATTGACAATGATCCAAATGCACTTCGTTCGATTACAGAATGTGTAGATGTTATGGGAGTAACGGGAAACGGGGCAGTTTATCAGGTACAGATAGAAGCAGGGATAGCAGATGCAGATTTAATGATTGCTACTACTAATTCAGATGAGCTGAATATGCTTTGCTGCCTGATTGCAAAAAAAGCAGGAAACTGCCATACAGTTGCCCGAATTCGAAATCCGGAATATTCCAGCGAAATTAAATATATTCGTGAAGAACTCAATCTTTCTCTGGCAATCAATCCGGAGCTGGCAGCAGCAATGGAAATTTCCAGACTTCTTCGATTTCCTTCTGCAATTAAGATTGATACTTTTGCCAGGGGCAGAATTGAATTATTAAAGTTTATTGTTCCAAATCATTCCAAGCTGGATAATTTAAAAGTTATGGAGGTTAGCACGAAATTAAAGTGCAATGTTTTGATCTGTGTTGTGGAGAGGGGAAAAAAAGTAGTGATCCCCAGCGGTAATTTTGAACTCCAGGCCGGAGATAAGATTTATTTTATCGCCTCACAAAAAGATTCCATGGATTTTTTCCAAAAAGTAGGAATTGTTAATAATGGTGTGAAATCACTTATGATAGTAGGCGGCGGAAAGCTTACCTATTACCTGGCAAAAATCTTGAAAGATACAAAAATTAAATTAAAAATTATTGAACTGGATCGGGAACGCTGCAATGAACTAAGTGAGCTGCTTCCTCATGCAATGATTATTCATGGAGATGGTTCGGATCAGCAGCTTCTGGCAGAAGAAGGCTTAGAACGCATGGAAGCGTTTGCTTCTTTAACCGGATTTGACGAAGAAAATATTATGCTTTCCTTGTATGCCGCCAGCCGTTCCAATGCAAAATTAATAACAAAGGTAAATCGGACTGCTTTCGAAGATGTGGTTAATTCCCTTAATCTTGGAAGTGTTATCTATCCGAAACTTTTAACGGCTGATCTGATACTTCAATATGTACGTGCTATGCAGAATTCTCTTGGCAGCAACGTAGAAACATTATACAGAATAGCGGATGATCAGGCTGAAGCATTGGAATTCCGCGTGGGAAATGATGCTCCAATGGTGGGAATTCCATTGGAAAAATTAACCTTAAAGAAGAATCTTCTGGTTGCCTGTATTAACCGGAGAGGACGAATTATAACTCCAAGAGGAAAGGACACTATGGAAGCAGGAGATACGGTTATTATTGTAACTACCAACAAAGGATTACAGGATTTAAAGGATATTTTAGAGTAAAGGCGGCAGAATAGCTATGAATATTGCAATTATCATATATTTCCTGGGATGGATTTTAAATGTTGAGGCAGTATTGATGCTTCTTCCCTGTATAACGGCTTTGATTTATCAGGAGAGCAGTGGATTCTATTTTTTAATTACATTGGTAATCTGCGGAGCCTTGGGTGCTGCTATTACATTTCGTAAGCCGAAAAATACTGTTTTCTATGCCAAAGAAGGCTTTGTCTGTGTAGCGTTAAGCTGGATCGTTCTCAGTATTTTTGGGGCGCTTCCTTTTTACTTAAGCAGGGAAATACCTGTTTTTGAAGATGCTTTATTTGAAGTTATTTCCGGTTTTACCACAACCGGATCCAGTATTTTGACGGATGTAGAAGCTTTAAGCCGCTGTATGCTTTTGTGGAGAAGCTTTACTCACTGGGTAGGAGGCATGGGTGTAATTGTTTTCATGCTTGCTGTGCTTCCGCTGGCTGGAGGCGGCTATAACATGCATATTATGAAGGCAGAAAGCCCGGGGCCTTCTGTAGGAAAACTAGTTCCAAAAGTTCGGCAGACAGCAAAAATTTTATATCTGCTTTATTTTGGAATTACGGTAACTCAGATTACATTGCTGCTGCTCAGCGGAATGCCATTATTTGATACCATTTGTCTTAGTTTTGGTACTGCAGGAACCGGCGGATTTGGTATTTTAAATGACAGCATTGCATCTTATACGTATTTGCAGCAGTCCATTATAACACTTTTTATGATTTTATTTGGAATTAACTTTAATGTATATTATCTATTTTTAATCCGCAAGCCAAAAGATGCTTTGTGCTGTGAGGAAGCCAGGGTATACATAGGTATTATTGCTGTTTCTACACTAATAATCGGCTTTAATATCCGATCTATGTATCCGAATTTAATCACAGCGTTCCATCACGCTGCCTTTCAAGTGGGAACTATTATTACTACCACCGGATTTGCCACAGCAGATTTCGATCTTTGGCCGGAGCTTTCTAAAACTATTTTAGTTTTGCTAATGTTTTGCGGCGCCTGTGCAGGCAGTACAGGAGGAGGGATGAAAGTGTCCCGAATTTTAATTGCTGTTAAACAAGTAAAAAAAGAGCTTGGAAGTTTAGTTCACCCTCAAAGCGTAAAAATTCTCCGTTTGGAAGGCAAAAAATTAGAACATAACGTAATTCGTTCTGCCAATGGGTATTTTCTCGCCTATGCACTAATTTTTGCAGGATCCGTTCTGCTGATCAGTATCGATCAGTTTGATTTTACCACCAACGTTACAGCCGTAGCCGCTACTTTTAACAACATAGGCCCTGGCCTAGCCAAAGTAGGTCCTACCTGTAACTGGAGTGGATTTTCACCCTTTTCGAAATATATTTTTATGTTTGATATGCTGGCTGGAAGGCTGGAAATTTTCCCTATGCTGTTACTGTTTGCCCCTGGAACTTGGAAAAAAGGATTTTAGCCAAAGGGCTTAACTATGCTGTCTGCCTCATATATAGGCAGATGTGATGCGCAAAACGGAGAATCATACAATATATAGTAAAACGAAAGAAAAACCACTATATATTATATGATTCTCCGTTTAGCATTTTGCAACAACCCCTGTGGCAATACCAAATGTTACAATATCCCCTGTTTTTTACTCAACTGTTACGGATTTTGCAAGATTCCTTGGCTGATCTACATCTAAATTTTTTCCGAGAGAAGCATAATAAGCAATCAACTGTAATACTACTGCAATTGGAAATACAGTAAAGATATCCTTTACAGACGGAATTGTAATATGAATATCTGCTAATCCGGAATCAATATCTGCCCCTTCTTTTGTTACAAGAATTACAAAAGCTCCTCTGGCTTTTACTTCCC
>JAAWIS010000098.1 GCA_022796475.1 Lachnospiraceae bacterium
CCTCGACGTAGCAACCGCTACGCCTTCGTTTGTGGAGCAGCACTCTCAGAAAAATATTCGGCGGAATTTTACCATATATGAACCAGACAGAACACTAGAGCATCTGATGAAAAGCGATTTTTGACACGCTCTGATACGTGGAAAAGCGGAATTGTAAAAAATATACAAAAAAAATAAAGAGAAGTCTGCATAATATGTCGAATAAATGAAGAGCAGGCTTCTTTTTGCTGTAAAAAATCAGAAATGTGCTTAAAATATTTAAAAAAGAAATTTTTTTTACAACAAATTGACAAAAAGAAAAATTTGTGTTATAGTAGCAGTAACCAGTAAAAGAAATGAAGCAAAACAGATAAGGAGGACTTTTTTATGAAAAAAATCGTTTCGTTAGGCCTGGTTATGGCGATGGCAGCTTCTGCACTGGCAGGATGTGGAGGCGGCGGAGGCGGAGCTTCTGCAGATAATACGGCGGCTGCTCCAACAACGGCTGCGGAAGCGAAAGATGCTGGCCAGGCGGAATCTGCTGACAAGGAAGAGGAAACAGAAGCCAAGAATTCAGACGGGGGGGCAGTTGAGATTACCTGGTGGGCATTCCCCACATTTGCGCAGGATGGTGATAATCCTGCCGGAACGTATGAGCAGGAGATTATTGACGCGTTCCAGGCTAAGAATCCTGATATTACAGTAAAACTGGAAACCATTGATTTTACTTCCGGACCAGAGAAGATTACCGCGGCTATTGAAGCGGGAACCGTTTGTGATGTGTTATTTGATGCGCCTGGACGGATCATTTCCTATGCACAGAATGGAAAACTGGTAGCATTGGATGATATGTTTACAGACGATTTTGTAAAAGATGTAGATAACGAAGCGCTGTTAAATTCCTGTAAATCTGGGGACAATTATTATATGTACCCCATTAGTACAGCAGCTTTCTGTATGGCAGTGAGCAAGAATGCTCTGGAAGATGCCGGGGCTATGGACTGCATTAACCTGGAAGGCGACAGAACCTGGACCACAGAAAAGTTTGAAGAGATGATGGGCAAGTTATATGAAAAAGGATACATGGGTGCAACTGTTTACTGCTCCGGCCAGGGCGGAGATCAGGGAATCCGTGCCTTTGTAACCAATCTTTATGACAGCTCAGTAACAGACAACGCAGTTACCACCTACACCATTAACGATGAGGGCGGCGTAAAAGCTATGACCAAGATTAAAGAGTGGGTAGATGCGGGCTGGATGTTAAATGGTTCTGCCTACAATGGCGGCGAGGATGTGGATCAGTTTGTAGCAGGCAATACTGCATTTACTACCCTTTGGTCACCTGGTCTTGCAAGTCAGAGAGCAGAAACTTTAGCAGAGAACGGAATTGAAGTGATTGCTCTGCCCTTCCCATCTGAGGATGGCGTTCCGGCTCTGGAATATTTAGTAAACGGTTTCTGCGTATTTGATAATGGCGATGATGCAAGAGCAGAGGCTTCCAAAAAGTTTATTGATTTTATCTGCAATGATGAAGAGTGGGGTCCAAAAAACGTGGTAAAGACCAGTGTATTCCCGGTTCGCCAGTCTATGGGTGACTTATATCCTGGTGATGATGAGATGAGCTTCTATGCATCCCTGACCAAGTATTATTCTCCTTATTATAACACGATTCCTGGTTTTGCCGAGATGAGAACCTACTGGTTCCCCATGCTGCAGGCAGTACTGAATGGCGACTCTGAGCCTCAGGCAGCCCTGGATGATTTTGTGGCTAAGGCAAACCAATCCATTGAAAATGCGAAGTAAAGAAACGGATATTCAGACACGCTCCAGGCCGTATTAGGAAAGCTCTCTTTTCTGGTACGTTTGGGCAGCTCCCCATATTACCTTTTGTAGTATGGGGAGAATTTTCCTGTCAGTCAAAGATCCCGCAGTAAGCAGCAGGGTATCAAAACTGCCGCCCATAAAGGGCATGGTATCTGGCCCTGAAGGCATTTGCTAATAATTTACAGGCATGGTGCCTGGCTTGCGGAAAGAATGGAGGTTTGTGATGAAGCCGAAAAAATTAAATAAAATCAGGATGCGGGAAACGATAGTTTCCTATGCGTTTCTGGCGCCGGCGTTGTTATTCTTTATTGTATTCGTTCTGGTTCCCATGGGAATGGGAGTGGTTACCAGTTTTTTCCGTTATAATATGAAGGGCATATCCTTCACTGGCTTGTCCAATTACATTACCATGTTCCAGGATGAGGTTTGGCAGAAATCTCTGGTGAATACCTTGCTTTTGGTGGTGGGATCTGTACCACTGACGGTACTGTTCTCCTTGTTTGTGGCGGCTCTTACTTATGAGAAAAATCCCGTTGCCCGCTCCTTTTTCCGCTGTGTGTTTTTCCTTCCGGTAGTAACGGGAACGGTTGCAGTAACGGTAGTTTGGAAATGGATCTACGACCCGCTGAACGGTATTTTAAACTGGATCTTAAAATCGGCCAACTTGATTGAACGGAATATCATGTGGACCGGAGATAAAAAATATGCATTATGGGCGATCCTGATTATCTTGATTACTACCAGTGTGGGCCAGCCAATTATCCTTTATATTGCTTCTCTTGGAAACGTTCCGAAAGACTACGTGGAGGCGGCCCAGGTGGATGGGGCAAATGATCTTCAGGTATTCTGGAAAATTAAATGGCCAAGTCTTCTGCCTACAACTCTTTACATTGTAGTAATTACCACCATTAATTCATTTCAGTGTTTCTCTTTGATTCAGCTTTTAACTTCCGGCGGACCAAATTACCGGACTACCACCATTATGTATTATCTGTATGAAACCGCCTTTAAGAGGTTTGAGTATGGATATGCCAATGCCATGGGTGTTATCTTAGCCTTGATTATCGGCGCCATCAGCTTTATCCAGTTTAAGGCGCTGGGCAGTGATGTTGAGTATTAGAAGGGAGGAAAACAATGAAAAAGAAAACAAAGCCAATCGATATGATAGGTATGCTGTTCCTTCTGGTGCTTAGCATAATCTTTATTTTCCCCTTTTACTGGATCTTAACCGGTGCATTTAAGTCCCAGAAAGTTACCGTAAAGCTTCCGCCTGAATGGTGGCCCTTGGAACCTACCATGGATAATTTCCAGAAACTGTTTCAAAATCCGGCTATGCAGTGGCTCTATAACAGTGTATTTATTGCAGGGATCACATTGCTGATCGTCTGCCTTACAGCCGCTATGGCAGGTTACGTGCTGGCCAAAAAACGGTTTTACGGCGATAAACTGTTATTCAGTATTTTTGTTTTTGCTATGGCCCTTCCGAAACAGGTCATCCTGGTTCCTCTTATGAAGCTGGTTTCTTTTATGGGGATTCATGATACTTCCTGGGCGATTATTCTTCCACTCTGCGGCTGGCCTTTTGGAATTTTTTTAATGAAGCAATTCAGCGAAAATGTGCCTACAGAGCTTTTGGAGGCAGCCAAAATTGACGGAAGCGGTGAGGTTCTCACCTTTGCTAATATTGTTCTTCCTATCGTAAAACCTGGGATTGGAGCATTGGCAATTTTTACCTTTATCAACACATGGAACGATTATTTTATGCAGTTGGTTATGTTAAACAGCCGGACCAGGCTCACCATTTCGCTTGGCGTGGCAACTCTTCAGCAGGAGTTTTCCACCAACTACGGTGTGATTATGGCTGGCGCTGCTTTGGCAGCAGTGCCCATTGTAACCGTATTCCTTCTGTTCCAGAATTATTTTACTCAGGGAATTACAATGGGGGCGGTAAAGGGGTAATGATCTCTCAGGCATCGTCACAGTAACTGTGCGCCTTCGTTTGTGGAACAGCACGATCAGAAAACGATTCTGCAGAGTTTTCGCAGATAGGAAGCAGACATCACATAAGAACTTCTTAAATAGAAAAGAGTATTGGAAAGCATCTGTAAAAGAAAAAGAGGCTGTCCGGAAACTGTTATCTTGGGATTTCCCTAAATAATATTTTCCGGGCCGCCTTTTTCTGTTTTCTGCCATATTTCATGGCAAACAGTTTATTCTGCTATTTTAGGGCAAACAATTTTTCTTTGTGTGTTTATGGCACAATTGTTTTTACCGTTCTTCCATAGCGTGAACCAGATCCACGATCAATTCATGAGTGGGAGCAGGAACGCCGCATTTTTTGGAGGCACGAACTACGGAACCGCTGATAGTGTTTACTTCTGTTTTGCGTCCGGCTTTTAAATCGGCACATATGGATGTAATTCCTTCTGGAGAATTTACAGAAGTTAACCGGACTTTTTCTGTGATTTCTGCTTCATCCGCATCCAGGCCAAGGCCATGAGCCACTGCCACAGCTTCATGAATCAGCTTCTTTGTTATAGTCCAGGCATGGTCATTTCCGGCAATAAATCCCATAGGAACCTGAAGAACTCCTGTTAGAGCGCTCAGTGAAACATTTGTAAACAGTTTATTCCAGATAAGCTGCTGGATGTTTTCATGAATATGGCCGCAGAATCCGCAGGAATCCAGAGTTTCTTTTAACCTGGGAAGGAAGCCTTCTGTATCGGGAACCAGCATTCCGATATTTGTATTGCCTGCGCCGCCCCGGCGTACATGACCCGGAGCTAAAACAGCACCGTTGTCTTCAGTGGTTCCGATAATAATCCGGTTTTCTGGTACAAACTCCCCTAAAATATCCTCATGCCCGGATCCGTTTTGCAGTGTCATCAAGTAGGTATCCGGTCCAATAATGCCCTTGTTTGCCTCTAAGGCAGCCTGAGAAAATAAAGCTTTTACAAATAAAATAATCAGGTCAACAGGTTCTACCTCTTCTGTAGAGGCAACTGCAAAAGGATGGTAAACAGTGTCCTGGCCGTTTTCCTGGATGGTTAAACCATTCTGGTTAATCTGCTGGATAACAGTCTGGTTCGTATCGATCAGGTATACATCATTATGCAAAGATAAATGCCCGCCGTAGATGGAACCCATAGCTCCGGCGCCGATTACTGCGATTCTCATTTCATGTCCTCCTAATAATGAAATGAGCGCCTCCAACGCTTTTCCGCCTTGCCCTTAAGGATGACTTTTGGCCAGTATATGGGATACTGACCAAAAGTCATCTCTCTGGTGGCTGCAATCCTATTTGGAAGCGCTCAAATAATCAATTTTCAAATTTTCAGAATCCCGTGTAACATAAGTAGGAAATGGTGCTGCAATTATGAGAATTCAGCCAGCCCTTCGATGGCGTATGCACGGATGGGGCAGGAATCCAGTCCCTTGATTGGAAGAGGAGAGTAAGACATAAAGAATACGTCGCTCTTTAATTCTTCTAAGTTCTGCAGTACTTCCAGGAATACAATATTCTCAGCCATTAAAATATCATGGAAAGGCTTTACATCTTCATTGCAGTTTTCGATAGAAACGCCATCACCGAATCCTACACATTTTACCTTGTGATCCCGGAACCACTCAGCACTTTCTTTTCCTACCAGAAGGCGCTTGTCTTCATCCGTGTTGGTCTTAGGGGTAAAAGGAGGAATCTTATAGGAAGAGTCAATAATTACAATATCTCCCTCCTGGATCTTGCCGGCTGTAGCACGATCTAAATCTGCAGCGGTAATATGGGCGCAAGGCGCTACGGTATCCTTAAAATCAACGTAAATTGCCCGTCCAAGGAAGGTGGTTAATGGAAGATCTGCCACACTTGGCCAGTTGTCGTCATGATGGTAAGGACATTCGCAGTGAGTTCCTAAGTGGCTGGTTAAATCCATAATGGTGTGGAAATCCGGAATAGGACCTCCGGTATTGAATCTGGTTAGATGGCAGCGTCTGGATTCGGTTGCCGGATCCAAAACCTTAGTTAAGTCAACTACTCTTAAATTTCCTAACTGAAATACGCTCATTGAAAATACCTCCTGCTTTTGCTGATTTTTAAATTTTTCCTGCTGAGTGTATTATACAGTATACCGGTATACTGGTCAAGTGTTTTTTTATTGACGGGGAAGAAAATTTACGATATGATGATAACAGGTTTAAGCGGCGGTGAGTGTTCAGAGTTGACCTGTTAAAAAAGAATGTTTTAATAAACTCCGTCGAAATGGAAAGGAGGATCCATATGGAAAGTCAAAGTCCGCTGCAGATACAGGCATATGATTATCTGAAGGATATGATTTTGTCCGGAAAGCTGGAGCCGGAAGTGCTGTACTCAGAAACAAGGATGTCAGCCCAGATTGGCATATCAAGAACACCTGTGCGGGAGGCTCTCCGGTGTTTAAGCCAGGACGGATATATTACGGTGGTTCCCAGCAAAGGTTTTATGCTGCGAAGCTTAAATGAGCAGGATATGGAAGAGTCCATTCAGATCCGGTGCGCGATAGAAGGATTCTGTGTGCAGGTAATTGCCGCGGAAGCTGAAACGAAGAAGGGGCAGAAACTGTTAGGAGATCTGGAAAAGCTTTTGGAAAAGCAGGAAAAGGTGCTGCAGTTAAAGCATGGACCCTGTATGGAGAATATCAAAAGCGGTACGTGGAGTCACAAGGCTTTGAACCAGTTTATGGAATATGATCACCAGTTTCATTGGATGCTGATTAATTATGTGGGGAATCGGGAATTTCTGCAGACCTTCCAAAGGCTAATGTACCTGATTCATCTGACCACAGCAAAAGCCCTTTCTGTACCTGGCCGTACAGAGGACACGATGAAGGAGCATAAATTATTTTATTCCTACTTAAAAGAAGGAGATGGAGATGGGGCCTACAAGCTGATGATGGTTCATCTGATGATGCCTTTGGCTATGCATTTGACTGACAGCAGGGAGAAATAAGATTTTGATATTGATGAGCAAGATAAAAATGGACAGAAGCCAGAATAAAAGAAAACTGCCGTTTTGAATATGAAAAAAGAGCGATGCAAAATGGGACGAACCCTGCGATATATAGCTTAAATGATGAATCAGTTGGCTGCATATCGCAGGGATTTTAAATTTAGCTCTCTTTTTATTTTGATTTACATAAAAAATGTATTTTTGCTTTCATAAAATTATATAAATAGGGAAGAAGGCGAGTCTGATTTGCGTTTGTATGAAATGTGACTTAGCCTTTGTCTGGAATACAGGCATCCAGCGGAACCTTAACTACAATTTTTCGGATATTGGCAGGATTTAGGCCTGTCTGGACAGCAGGGATATGCACATCCCAGGGGAAGTAGACCGCATAAGTTCCCACAGTCATTTCGATGGTTCCTTCTGGGGCATTTGGGTTATTTTTGTAAAAAAGGATATCCCTTGGGGTATCCAGAAGATCTTCATCTATCTGCCCGGTGCCGTCGTCACTGTAGTAACCGGCCCGCTCCGGCCCTCCGGCAGCAAGAAACTGAACATCAATATTTTTTCTGTGGATTTCCGGGCGTAAAGTTTCTCTGGGGGCTGTGGTCAGATCCAGAACCTGAAGGATAACAGGAACACCATCCAGTTGGATATCAAATTTTCCAGGTTCATGGGCTGCCAGATCCGCAGTTTTTAAAAAACGGATGGCACTTTGCAATGCCTTTGGAAAAAAGGCGATTTGCTGTTCAAACATAGAATTATTTACATTTCCGTAAAACATACCGAGTCCTCCTTTTGATTGCTGATAAAAAGCAAATGACCGTGTCCTGAAAATAAATCTGTCAGGTGTGATCATCCCGAAAGTAAATCCGGGTTTTCTTAAAGCTTAAAATGTGGCTTGAGTTTGAAATGGCACAAGTTACTGCATGGCAGTTAATCCGCCATCGATACATAAGATCTGACCGTTTACAAACGCGGCGGCATCGCTGCACAAATAAAGAGCAGCAGAGGCAATATCCTCTTCTTTTCCTATCCGGCCAAGAGGGATCCGGTTAGTAAGTGTTTCATAAAACAGAGGATCATCCAGTTGGAAAGAATTAATCGGGGTGCGGACGAAGGTAGGGGCAATTGCATTGCAGGTTATCTGGTATTTGCCCCACTCACATGCAAGCTGCCGGGTGTACATATTAACGGCGCCTTTGCTGGCGCAGTAAGCGATATAGTTTTCTGTGGTTCCAATCAGGCTTTTTACGGAAGATAAATTGAGGATGCGTCCGTAATGTTTCGGAATCAAAAAACGTTTTCCTGTTTCCCTTGTTACGGTGTGCAGACCCTTAAGATTCAGATCCATAACTTGGGAAAAGGTTTCATCATCATAGTCTTCTGCATGGATCAGGCGGTTAATTCCAGCGCTGTTAACCAGAATATCCAAAGTGCCGAAGGTATCTTCGATAGTATCCAGCATGTCAGATACTTTTTTGGGATTTGTGAGATCACATGGAAGAGAAAGGAAGGGGCGCTTTAAGGAGGTTGCCAGCTTTTCCAGCGGGGCCGCTTTTTCTGGATGACTGCCGCATACGGCAACTCCGGCGCCATTTAAAAGAAAGGCTTTGGCAATGGCGCTTCCCAGCCCGCCGGTTCCGCCGGTAATCAGGGCAAATTTTCCTTTCAGGGAAAAAAGAGTTTGATATTGATTCATAGACAGCTCCTTTTTTCCTTAATTTTATCATGATTTGTAAAAAAGGCAATAAGAAACCGCAAAATATAAGCTATTATTAGTAAAAATCGTGAAAAATAGTTGCATGGGAAGGGAAAATATGTTATTTTGAATACAGTACCCATGTTTCCATAAAGGGTAAATCCCTTGTATCCGAAGGGTACAGGCATGAAAAACAGATAGGTACGATGGAATCTTGCAGGCAGAGAATCCTGGAACGTACATCAAGGAACAAGGAGGAAAGAATATGTTTTTTTCAAATATTAAAATTGCCGAAAAGTACAATTACCTGGAAGAGAAGTTTTGCTGTGCCTATAAGTGGCTGGCAGAAACTGATATCACAGCCCTCTCGGCAGGAAGTTATCCGATTATGGGAGATAAGGTAGTGGCAAATGTACAGGAGTATACCACTATCCTGCCGGAAGAAGGCTCTTTTGAATCTCATGAGAAGTATTTTGATATTCAGTACATGGTATCGGGAAAAGAGCAGTTTGGCGTATGCAAGCGGGATGGCCTGACTGTAAAATCCAGGGATGAAGCCAATGATCTGATTTTTTACGAGGAGCCGGAACTTAGCGGAACTGTGCTTCTTAATGAAGGCGATTTCGTTGTAGTAGCTCCGGAAGATGCTCATAAGCCCCGCTGTCAGGCAGGCGGCCCCTGTTCTGTGAAAAAAGTGGTTGTAAAGGTTGCGATTTAGAGGCAGCATATTTTTGATTAAAAATCTTTTGTTTTGTATACCCGATGCCATTCTTTGGTATCGGGTGTTTTTTCCGTTAAGCATTGGTTTTGGCGCAGGAATTTTACAAGCTCATAACAGCTAATCCAAATTTCATTATTGCCTTCTTTTTGAGATTCGTCAAAGATAAGCTGAAGGCCGAAATGGAGATGGGACTCATCGATATTATTTGTATTTTCTGTGCGGCTGTATCCGGTGCGCCCCATATAGCCGATCACATCTCCGGCCTGAACCTGGGAACCTACTTGAAGGCCTGACTGGTATGGATAATTTTTCCGAAGATGTGCGTAATAGTAATACCGCTTTTGATCAAAGGATCGGATGCCGATTCGCCAGCCGCCATACTGGTTCCAGCCAAGAGCCTCTATGGTGCCGGATTCTACGGCAATAATAGGCGTACCTACCTGGCCCATCATATCGTGCCCTAAGTGCTGCCGTTTAAACCCGTAGCTTCTGGCAGTTCCAAAGTCATCAAAGTCAGAATAAGGAAAGCCGTAGGCAATAGGGGAAAAGGCCTTTAAGCCATATTTCGTAACCCAAACCGTTTCCGAACCGTCATCCGGTGCGTCCTTCCGGTAAGGACTGTCTTCCGGAAGCAGATCTTTTGGAACTTCAGCCTGAAAGGTTCCGACCATACCGCCTAATACGGCAGTGTAGGCTTCCAGATAATAATGATAATAGTTCATATCCTTTGTTAATTCTTCCATAGCAGTTCCGTCAGACAGTTTTTGCGTCAAAGCATCCAGGTCAGAAGCTTTGTAACGAGAAAAATCGCCGCCGTATCGGGCGCCTAAGTAAGCAAGAAGTTCAATCCAGTTAAAGTGAAGCTGGGCCTGGCAGGTGTCCATATCTAAGCGGAATGCTTTGGTCATAGCTTCACTGGGAATGGAAAAATCCACCCATTTGATATAATCTTTTTGGGCTGCGGAATCTTCTTTAGCCGGTTCCTCTGTCCCGGATTGGGCTGAGGAACCGGATTCACTGTCTTTCCCGGATTCATTCTGCTGTTTGGAAAAGGATTCCTCAGGCTGTCTGCTAAAGTTTTGGATATCATCAGAGGTTTGGAGCCGATTCCCTCCAGTTTGACTCAAAAAGGGATAGCGTTGGATATAAGAAGTGAAAAGGGAAATTCCTAAAATCAGCAAAAGCAGGGCTTCCCCATAAAGAAAAACCCTGGATGGCCCGGGAGAAGAGAGAGAAGAGAAAAAACGGCGCAGCATAAAAGGCTCCTTTCCATAATTAAGATACCAATACCGGCATTGCAATGCCGGATTTTTGATTTCATAGAAAAGTGCTTCTATAAAATAAAAACGCTCCGCTTAAGGACTGCATCAGGCAAAAGAGGACTATGCTGCAAAAGCGGACGCCGCCGGCTAACAATCATGCGGGGCAGGGTTCTTTTCATTATATGAAGGAGCGGATTTGATTTATGCCTAATCTCTGCCCAGGATCCGGACAATCATGAGATTCGGGAGGCAGACAATCAGTTCACCATCCCGGGACTGCTTTCCTTGGTGAACACATACGTTGTCCGGACAGGAAGCCTGGCTGCACCAGATTTTTCCGTCGCGGACAATCAGATGGTTGGTTCCGTTATTGGCGCTCCGGATGGTAATTTCCTGATTTTTGGATAAATCCAGAACCTCAATCACTTCTCCGTCAACCGTTACCTCAGCCCGGACGGCCGGGCTGGAATGGAATAGATAATATCCCATTCCGAGGAAAACAGACAGGGCCAGAAGGACCAGGATTAAAAGTTTATCATGCTTTTTTGCTGAAGCCCGATGAGCGTCCATAAATAGCCTCCTGATGCTGTAAGTTATTCGTATGATATGCCAAACGATATTCCGATTAAAAAAACTATGGAGAATTGAAAGCCGGAAAACTATAAAGGAATAATCTCTTTATCGTATGGGATCAGCAGGTTTTCGGAATAATACTTCCGTCCCTCCTGCAGGTATCGTTCCTTTCTGTCAGCCAGCCTCATATCCTCGGTGTGCCAAAGAATCAAATTCGGAATATTCAGGGATTGAGCCAGTTCACAGGCTTCTTTTACGGTGCTGTGGTGCTTTTCATAAGGCTTGAATTGTTCGCGGTCTTCATAGAGGCAGAAGGCTTCACTAAGGAGCCAGCAGCTTTTTTCAATATATGGCTGGCAGAGAGGGTGGAAAGGCTCATCTCCGGTGCAGGATAATTTTTTGCCTGCTTCAAGTTCCATGGTAAAGCCAAACTGAGTGGCTTTCGTGGAATGAATGTCAAAGAAGGTTACCGGGCAGCCTAATATGGAAAGGGTTTGACCGTCTTCAACCGGAATCAGCAGGATGGATTCGCCTAAATGCTTCCACACTTTTTTCTGAGTGGTCAGGCGGCATAAGGTGGAGATTGTTTCTGTAAGTCCGGGATGGCAGTAAATGTTTAGGCAGCCCTGATAGTTACCCTTATTTATTTGCTGGCCAATCATGCGGATCATCCAGACAATCCCTAAAATATGATCCGTGTGCTCATGGGTGACGAAGATATGATGGATTTTGCTTAAGGGAACCTTCATATCTTCCAGGATCCCTAAGATCCCGTTGCCGCCTCCTGCATCTACCATAAAAAATTCATCCTGCAGGCGGATAGCGAAGCAGGTATTGTAGCAGCGGGTTACAGCCGCATTCCCGGTGCCGAATACGTAAAGCTGTTGGATGGTGGTATTCATACGTTTACTCCTTTGCTGGCGTTTTTTGGCGCAGGATGCATAAAGTTTGGTACAAGAAGGAAATCCGGCGCCGGCAGCTTTCTTTTTTAAGTATCCAATGTTATAATATGAGAATAATATGGGTTTCAAACAAAAGGGGTTGCTAGAGCGTGTCTGAAAATTCATTCCCGCCATCTGCACCATCCACTTTGCGGTATATTTGGGCCAAATTCAGTCAGCATAGCCCACTATGCCTCCTTCATTTGGCCGAAATCTCCCACGAAGTGGAAGGCACATCTGATGGAAAGCA
>JAAWIS010000099.1 GCA_022796475.1 Lachnospiraceae bacterium
AGGCACCTCTTTTTTACTGTGAAAGCTCAGCGTTCCATCGCTGAGCTGTGCGGAAACGGGGTCGCGAAGCGGCATCTTCCATACCCGTTTTCTGCACATCCCCCCGGAGGGTTCACAGGAACCCCTTTCATTCATAGTGGTGTCCTAAGGGTGCATGGGGGTTACTGTGAAAGCTCAGCGTTCCATCGCTGAGCTGTGCGGAAACGGGGTCGCGAAGCGGCATCTTCCATACCCGTTTTCTGCACATCCCCCCCGGAGGGTTCACAGGAACCCCTTTCATTCATGGTGGTGTCCTAAGGGTGCATGGGGGTTACTGTGAAAGCTCAGCGTTCCATCGCCAAGCTGTGGGAAAATGTATGTTGATGCAGACGCGCTCCGGCGCAAGAGTCCGATTCCTCGGACTCTTTGTTCTATTGGGCGCAGATTCCTATGATACAAAAGCCATACGAAGATAGGCAGACTTTAGTGGAGAAATGAGAAAATGGAAATGAAAACAGATACAATAGCAGCCATAGCAACCCCTCTTTCAAATTCAGGAATTGGAATTATTCGGATCAGTGGTCCAGAGGCATTTTTCGTGATTAAGAGGATCTTTCAGAAAAAAAATGGAAGAGAAGTAGATACGACAAAATCACATCAGGTACATTATGGATGGATCTGTAACGGCAGTGAACAGATAGATGAAGTTTTGGTGCTGATAATGAAAGGTCCCAGCAGTTATACGGCAGAGGATACGGTTGAGATTGACTGTCATGGCGGTATTTTAATGATGAAACGGATTCTTGAATTGGTTCTTCACAGTGGAGCAAGACCGGCAGAACCAGGAGAATTTACAAAAAGGGCTTTTTTAAACGGAAGAATTGATTTATCCCAAGCTGAAGCTGTGATGGATGTGATTCAGGCGCAAAATGATTACGCTTTGAAATCTTCTGTCAGCCAATTAAAGGGATCTGTTTCAAAAAAAATAAAAAAAATCCGGGAAGGGATCTTATATCAGATCGCTTATATTGAATCCGCGCTGGATGATCCGGAGCATATTTCTTTCGATTATTATGGCGATCAGTTATTGGAAGCTATTACTCCCATGATGGAGCAGATTAGACAGTTGATTGGTTCCTTTGAGCAGGGGAGAGTAATGACGGAAGGGATTAAAACCGTTATATTAGGTAAACCCAATGCAGGAAAATCATCTCTTATGAATGTTCTTTTGGGAGAGGAAAGGGCAATTGTAACCAATATTGCAGGAACCACCAGGGATACATTAGAGGAAAAGCTTTCAATGGGAGGAATTACTCTTCATGTAGTGGATACTGCAGGAATCCGGGATACAGAAGATGTAGTAGAAAAAATCGGGGTAGACCGGGCAAAGAAGGCGGCATCAGATGCTGATCTGGTAATATACGTAGTAGATGGTTCCTGTCCCTTAGATGAAAATGATACAGAAATTATGGATTTTATACAGGATAAAAAATCAGTCATCCTTTTAAATAAAACCGATTTAGAACCTGTAATTTCAGCCGCAAACCTGGAACAACGAACGAATCACAAAGTAATTCCAATTTCAGCAAAGGAAGAAAGAGGAATCGAAACTCTGGAAAACGAGATAAAAGAATTATTTTACCATGGGGAAATTCAGTTTAATGATGAAGTAACGATTACAAATTTAAGGCAGAAAAGGGCTTTAGAAGAAAGTATGGAAAGCCTTGAGATGGTAAAGCAGAGCATTGCAGATAAGATGCCGGAAGATTTTTATTCCATTGATTTGATGAATGCTTATGAACGGCTGGGAATGATTATAGGGGAAACAGTGGAAGATGATTTAGTTAATGAAATATTCCGAAAGTTTTGTATGGGAAAATAACCCTTTATTGAAAAGTCTGTTTCGATTTTTCAGTTTTTTCGGGTGAGAAAATCTATGGAATCAAAATTAAGAAGAGAGGATATCTGATATGCCTTATTTGGAAGAAACATATGATGTTGCAGTTGTGGGAGCCGGACATGCAGGATGTGAAGCTGCTTTGGCTTGTGCAAGGCTAGGGCTGGAAACCATTTTATTTACTATCAGTGTTGACAGCATTGCATTGATGCCCTGCAATCCAAATGTGGGAGGAAGTTCAAAAGGCCATTTGGTGCGTGAGTTAGATGCATTAGGCGGGGAAATGGGTAAGAATATTGATAAAACATTTATTCAGTCTAAAATGCTGAATGAATCCAAAGGTCCTGCTGTCCATTCACTTCGTGCGCAGGCAGATAAGCAGAGTTATACAGCGAAGATGCGGCAGACCTTAGAGAATACGAATTGTCTTACCATCCGCCAGGCAGAAATTACGGATATTATAACGGAAGATGGAAGGTTAACAGGAGTAAAAACATTTTCCGGAGCTGTTTATCATGTAAAAGCCGCCGTTTTGTGCACTGGAACTTATCTAAAGGCCAGATGTATTTATGGAGAAGTAAGTAATCCTACCGGACCAGGGGGACTTCAGGCAGCGAATTATTTGACAGATTCTCTGAAATCTCACGGAATCGAAATGTTTCGTTTTAAAACGGGAACGCCTGCAAGAGTGGATAAGAGAAGTATTGATTTTTCAAAAATGGAAGAGCAGTTTGGAGATAGGAGAGTAGTGCCTTTTTCTTTTTCCACAGATGCAGATTCGATTCAAAAAGAACAGGTTTCCTGCTGGCTTACTTATACAAATGAAAAAACTCACCAGATTATTCGGGATAATCTGGATCGTTCTCCTTTATTTTCAGGAGCAATCGAGGGAACGGGTCCCAGATATTGTCCGTCTATTGAAGATAAGGTGGTAAAATTTCCTGACAAGAACCGGCATCAGGTCTTTGTGGAGCCGGAAGGATTATATACCAATGAAATGTATTTAGGCGGCATGTCCAGCTCTCTTCCTGAGGATGTCCAATATGCTATGTATCGGACGGTTCCAGGATTGGAACATGTGAAAATTGTCCGCAATGCTTATGCAATTGAATATGACTGCATTAATTCATTGGAGTTAACACCTTCTCTTGAGTTTAAAAAGATTAAGGGCCTATTTTCCGGCGGGCAGTTTAATGGAAGTTCCGGTTATGAGGAAGCGGCTGTTCAGGGATTTATGGCAGGTGTAAATGCTGCTATGGAAATTAGGGGAAAGGAACCGGTAATCCTTGATCGTTCCCAGGCTTATATTGGAGTGCTGATTGATGATTTAGTCACCAAAGAAAACCATGAACCTTACCGGATGATGACTTCAAGGGCGGAATATCGTCTTTTGCTTCGCCAAGATAATGCAGACCTGCGTCTGCGCAAAATTGGATATGAGATTGGTTTAGTATCAGAAGAAGATTATCATTATATTTTATGGAAAGAAAACAGGATAGAAGAGGAGATAAAAAGGCTTAGTCAGACGAATGTGGGAACTGGAAGAGCAGTGCAGGATTTTTTGTTAAAACATAATAGTACATTGCTGAAATCGGGAACTACAATGGCGGAATTAGTAAAACGCCCGGAACTTGATTATTTTATGTTAACTGAATTAGATTATAACCGTCCGGCATTGCCAGAGGATGTAAAGACACAAGTTAACATAAATATAAAGTATGAAGGTTATATCAACCGCCAAAAACAGCAGGTTGCTCAGTTTAAAAAGCTGGAGAGTAAAAAAATTCCAGCAGATTTTGATTATTCAAAAGTATCCAGTTTGCGGAAAGAGGCAATTCAGAAGTTAAATCGTCAAAAACCAATTAGTATTGGACAGGCATCCCGGATCTCCGGAGTTTCACCGGCAGATATCTCCGTTCTTTTAGTTTATTTGGAGCAGCTTAGGCATTCGAAACGTACTTGATTTGCATAAAGATAGAATGATCCGTAAGGTTTTGTATTTGATGAGTTTTTATGAGTATATACGATAAAAAGGAGAGATATTGATTTGAAAGAAACATTTTTCCGGCAGATGAAAAAAGAACTGGAATATTGTTCTGTCCACTTATCAGAAGAGCAGTTGTGGAAATTCTATCGTTATTTTGAATTATTAGTGGATAAAAATAAGGTTATGAATTTAACAGCAATTACAGAAGAAAATGAAGTAGTTACGAAACATTTTGTAGATAGTTTGTCAGTAGTGCGTGTTTTGCCAGGTTTGAATGATGGAAGGAGTTTGAATATAATAGATGTGGGTACAGGAGCTGGATTTCCGGGTATTCCATTAAAAATTGCTTTTCCAAATTGTTGTGTTACTTTATTAGATTCTTTGAATAAGAGGATTCATTTTTTACAGGAAATTTGCAGTGAGCTGGAGCTTAATGATATTTGTGCAATACATGGAAGAGCAGAAGATTATGGTCAAAATAAAATCTACCGGGAAACATACGATGTTTGTGTTTCCAGGGCAGTAGCAAATTTATCTACTTTGTCAGAATACTGCCTTCCTTTTGTAAAACCTGGTGGCTTGTTTATTTCTTATAAGTCAGGAGATGTGGAAGAAGAAGTGCAGAAAGCGATTCATGGAGTGAAGTTATTGGGAGGTAATATTCAAACGATCGATTCGTTCCAGCTTCCGGAAACAGAAATAAACAGAAGTTTTGTTGTTATGAAAAAAAATAAAAGTACCATGGGGAAGTATCCGAGAAAGGCAGGGCTTCCTTCAAAAGAACCGTTGTAAATTTCCTATTTTAAAATTATATCTGGATTAAAGTTTAGAGGGGGAGTATTATGGGAAGAAAACGAAATGATAAGATTTTATTAGGTGATAAGGAAAAGAAGCAATTGGCCAGGGAAATAAAAGCATTTTATCTTGATATCCGTGGAGAAGAAATCGGAATGATAGAAGAGCAGCAATTAATTGATTTGTTTTGTGAACACTTAGCACCAATTGCTTATAATAAGGCTTTAGATGATTCTATGCATTGGTTAAAAGAACAAGCGGGAAATCTGGAAGCTGATTATTACTTGTTATATAAGGACATTCTGTAAGAAGAGATATTCTAAAACGTGTCAATTTCATGTATTCGAGATTCTGTCGATTGAATCGTATGAAATTGACACGTTTTATTTATTTTATATTTCTATAAATTGAAATTCATCTAATGTAAGACATATGGCTTATTCTATTAATCAATCTTTATGAGTAATAATTATGATAGTTTCACTATGATTTAGTATTACTTTATTGAAAAAAGGTTTTAATCTGTTCCATTCATCTATGCAGATTTTTGCTTCAGAAAATGGCTTGTCGTCAATTGTCATTTTTTATATTTCCAGATTTTCACGGAGCCATTGGAATGATTTAAAAATTTTTAATAAAGGTAGGTTTTGATAACATTTGACATGGTGTCTGGATATTCTACATGTGGTAAATATTTTCCTTCATTAACAAGTAAGAATTCAATGGAAGGATTGTACTTTTTGAATTCTTCCAGTCGTTCTTCCATGCCGTTAATGGATCTGCTTCCTATCAGATAAATACTATTATTAATTTTTTTCAATGCATTTATAATATTGCATTTGGTGTAATGACATGCAACACTGGAATAGATAGACTTTGGCGATTCTCCTAAGTGTGCAGATTCATAATATGCGTCAACCACTGAACCTTTTACGGAATACGGATTTTCGTAATATTTTGTTTTCATAAGTTCAAAAATTGTTTTTTTGCTGGTGGATATGTGATAAATAAAGGTTCCTAAGATTGGCATATCTAAAATAAATTTATATAATTTTGCAGATTTCCCAGGTACTTGGCTGCATGTAAGGATGCTGTCAGGATTAATGAATAGTAATTGATCAAATAGATCACTATTGCTTTTACAGGCCATTACTGCAAGAGCAGCAGAACCTCCGCTTGCAACTACATTTGTGCGCCGTCCTATTACGGTTTGAATAAAATCGGAAATAAGCTGTACATACAAATAGTTTGTATAAGTGATATTTGGTTTTTCTGAACGGCCGCATCCTAATAGATCAATCACATATACTGTATGATGTTCGCTTAAAAGAGAAACCATAGAATGCCATTCATAACCGCTGGAAACGGGAGTTAAGTCATGGATTAGAAGAAGAGGTTTTCCTTTTCCTGTTTTTGTATAGTGAATATTTCCAAGGCGCCATTTGTAGCATAATGATTTTGAAGTTTCCAACATATTTTTATTTCCGGCAGATACCTGAATGTATTTATTAATAAGAGCGATAGAAGCAGCAGCCGTTGATTGGAGAATTAAGACAGTGAGAAATTTATTTTTATTGGTCATAGGTAATACCTCCTGTTTTAAGTATATAAGTAGTCCGATATTTTGCTGTACTGATTTTGCAGCCAATTATACATGAAAATATAAATACAATGGATACCAGTCTATTAAAGGAAATTCAGAAAAACTTTATGTATATGCAAATTAAAATAGTTTGCCAAACAAATAATGTTAGAGTCAAAAAAGATATTTTGATCCTGGTATTATTTAAATTGAATCTATTACAAATAATAATCTTAGTTGGCATTATTAATGATTTTTCCTTTCTGCAATATTGAAAGATCTTTCTCATTTCAATCACAGCAGGTATTTCAATTTAATCATGTATAGCAAAGAAATAGTTGTTTTCATTATAATACAATTGCTTTATGAATACAACGGGTATCAAAAGCTTTTTATTCGACATTTATGTTTTTTTGTTACGGTTAACCTAAATTTCAGTTAGTTAAGTTATCAGGTTAAATTTTGTTTAATGGTCTAACTAAGTTTTTAAAACATTCTCTCAGATGGTTGGCACAGGGATTAAAATGTGCGGCTGTTTTCACTTTAAATGCTCAGCGAAAGCGGCCTTTGGGCATTATTTCTTTTGTTCATTGAGCATAAGTATAAGTATTAAATTAAATTATTTATAATATTTTAAAAATGTTTCACGTGAAACATTTTTTTGTTATATATTTTCGTAGGAAAATGTGAAATTCTATGTTATACTTAATAAGAAATTGTAGGGAAATATGTATGTTCAAAATGAAAAGAGGATTTTATTAAATGGGAAGAGTAATAGCCATTGCAAATCAAAAGGGTGGAGTTGGAAAAACTACAACTGCTATTAATTTGTCTGCATGTTTGGCAGAGGCGGATCAGAAAGTATTAATGGTAGATTTCGACCCTCAGGGAAATGGCACTAGTGGTTTAGGATTGGAAAAAGGACATATTGATAATACGGTTTATGAATTACTAATTGGAGAGTGTTCAATTGAAGATTGTATTACCGAAAGTGTGCAGGAACATTTAGATGTACTTCCTTCAGATGTTAATTTATCTGGTGCTGAAATAGAACTTTTGGATGTAGAGAATAAGGAATCTTTGCTTCGCAGTTATTTGGATCCAATAAAAGATAATTATGATTATATTTTAGTTGACTGTCCTCCATCGTTAAATTTGTTAACCATTAATGCATTAACTGCTGCAGATACTGTTTTAGTACCAATCCAATGTGAATATTATGCATTAGAGGGATTGACTCAGGTAATGAAAACTATTAATTTGGTTAAGAAAAAATTAAATCCCTCTCTGCAGATAGAAGGTGTCGTATTTACTATGTATGATGCCAGAACAAATCTTTCATTAGAGGTAGTTGAAAGTGTAAAAAATAACTTGAATAAGAATATTTATAAAACAATTATTCCACGAAATGTAAGATTAGCAGAGGCACCCAGTCATGGAATGTCAATTAATTTATATGACTCCAGGTCAGCAGGGGCAGAAAGTTATCGACTATTGGCGGCAGAGGTTATGAGTAGGGGAGAAGGATTATAAAATGGCAAAGCGTTCAGCATTAGGAAAAGGTCTAGGAGCTTTTTTTGGGGATGATGTAGTTAATTCTGCAAGTGAAACCTCCAGTGATAAAGAAAACCTTAATAGTAAACGTACTAAATATGGAGAAGTTGCCGATTCTTCTATGGATGTCATGGAAGAGGGGAAGAGCAAAGAAACAGAACAACTGCAAGAGAATTCTTTGGAAATAACTTTAGAAACAGGTGGTAAACCAGCAAAAAGTCAGACTAATGTTTCACGTGAAACATTTGTTAAACTAACGGATATTGAACCAAATACGGAACAGCCAAGAAAAAAATTTGAAGAAGAATCATTGCAGGAATTAGCAGATTCTATGAAAGAATATGGAGTACTACAGCCCTTATTGGTTAAAAAGATAGGAGATACTTATCAAATTATAGCTGGAGAAAGGCGTTGGAGAGCAGCGAAATTAGCTGGTTTAAAGGAAGTTCCAGTCATTATTCGGGAGTATGACAGACAGCAATCGGTAGAAATTGCTTTAATTGAAAATGTACAGAGAGCAGACTTAAATCCAATTGAAGAAGCTTTTGCTTATCAGCTATTAATGCAGGAATTTGGATTGAAACAAGAAGAGATAGCGGCAAGAGTTTCTAAGAATAGAGCAACTATAACAAATAGTATCCGTCTTTTAAAACTAGCAGAACCAGTACAGAAATTATTAATTGAGGGAAAATTAAGCAGCGGTCATGCCAGAGCTTTGCTTGGTATCGAGGATCCAGAACAACAGATAAAACTAGCACAAGAAATAGCAGATAAAGGTTTAAGCGTTAGAGAAGCAGAAAAGATAGTAAAGCTTTTGTCAAAACCTCAAAAAGAAAAGAAAGAAAAGGAAGAAGATAAAAATTTAAGTTATATTTTTCAAGATTTAGAAGAACGCATGAAAGGAATTATGGGAACAAAAGTAATGATTCATCAGAAAGATAAAAATAAGGGTCGAATTGAGATTGAATACTATTCTTCATCAGAATTAGAACGGATTGTAGAATTAATTGAATCCATACGATAAAAGGAGCGAATAAATTATTATGGAAAACAGCATAATTAATAATTGGGGAATTGATCCCGGTTATATTATATTTGGAATGGCTATCATTACGTTAATTCTTTTTATAACAGTAATGATCAGTTTAATAAAAATGAATCAGCTTTATCGAAGGTATGATATTTTTATGAGAGGAAAGGATGCAGAAACATTAGAAGGTTTGCTGGTTAATCTGATTGAAGATGTTAATATATTAAAAATTGAAGATAAATCAAATAAGGAAAATATAAGAAGCATTAACCGAAATATGCGTGCTTCATTTCAAAAATTTGGGATAGTAAGATATAATGCTTTTAATGGAATGGGAGGTAATTTAAGTTTTGCTGTCGCAATGCTGGATTATACGAATAGTGGATTCGTTTTAAATTCTGTACACAGCAGAGAAGGTTGTTATATGTATTTAAAGAGAGTAGATATGGGACAAACAGAAGTTTTGCTGGGCGGTGAAGAACGGGAAGCCTTGGAACAGGCTTTGGGATATGTAGAATATTCGGAACCAAAGGAAAAGAATAAATAAAATTAATAAGAAAGATTTAAATTAGGAAAATGATTTTATTGACATCGTTTTCCTAAATTGATATAATGCTCTTTAGCAAGTTAAAATGCTAAATTAGCAATACAAAATGAAAGCAGGAGGGAATTATCTATGTCTTATGTTGATGAGGTATATGAGCGCGTTGTTGCTCAGAATCCTGGTGAAAGTGAATTCCATCAGGCAGTGAAAGAGGTTTTAGATTCGTTAAAATTAGTGATTGATGCTAATGAAGAAAAATATCGTAAGATGGCACTTTTAGAGCGCCTGACTGAGCCGGAACGGGTTATTTCATTCCGTGTGCCCTGGGTAGATGATAATGGACAAGTTCAGGTTAATAAAGGATACCGTGTACAGTTTAACAGTGCAATTGGACCTTACAAAGGGGGATTGCGCCTTCATCCGTCTGTAAATCAGGGGATCTTAAAGTTTTTAGGTTTTGAGCAGGTATTTAAAAATTCTTTAACAGGACTTCCGATTGGAGGCGGCAAAGGAGGCTGTAATTTCGATCCAAAGGGCAAATCTGATCGTGAAGTTATGGCATTTTGCCAAAGTTTTATGACGGAATTATATAAATATATTGGTGCTGATCAGGATGTTCCTGCTGGTGATATTGGCGTAGGCGGCAGAGAAATTGGTTTTATGTATGGACAGTATAAGCGTCTGACTGGTCTGTATGAAGGAGTTCTTACCGGAAAAGGGCTTACCTATGGCGGTTCTTTGGCACGTACTCAGGCAACCGGTTACGGATTAGTTTATATTGTAGATGAGATGTTAAAGAAGAATGGAAAAGAGCTGTCCGGAAAGACAGTTGTGATATCTGGTTCTGGAAATGTGGCAATTTATGCGGCAGAAAAAGCTCAGCAGTTGGGAGCAAAGGTTGTTGCATTAAGCGATTCTAACGGATATGTATATGACAAAGATGGTATTAAACTGGATATTGTAAAGGACATTAAAGAAGTTCGCCGGGGAAGAATTAAAGAATATGCAGATCAGGTTCCAGGCGCAGTATATACCGAGGGAAAAGGAATCTGGACGATTTCATGTGATATTGCACTTCCATGTGCAACCCAGAATGAATTGAATTTAGATGATGCTAAGATATTGAAAGCAAATGGCTGTTTTGCAGTTGCAGAAGGTGCTAATATGCCTTCTACAAGAGAAGCAACTGATTTCTTCTTAGAGAATCATATGTTATTTATGCCAGGAAAGGCAGCAAATGCAGGCGGTGTTGCGACTTCTGCATTAGAGATGACACAGAACAGCCAGCGGTTATCCTGGAGCTTTGAGGAAGTTGACAACAAACTTCATGATATTATGGTTAATATTTTTGCAAAGGCAGATGATGCTGCAAAGCGTTACGGAGTACCGGGAAATTATGTGGCAGGTGCAAATATTGCTGGATTCGAGAAAGTTGTGGATGCAATGATGGCACAGGGAATTGTTTAAAAAAATGAGTAAAGTTAATATGTGAGCAAAATTTGTCTAAATACAAGTTAGCTGTATTCAAGTAAGAAAATCAATTAATAAACAAACTTAAGAAGGAAAAAGCAGAAGTAAAAGAAAGAAGCAAAAAGAAGATATATAAAAGAACGGGGTTATCCATAATTGGATAACCCTTTTCAATATAACAATAAAGAAGGGAAAAAGAAAGGATGAATATTGCCGGATACATTTTAGCAGGAGGCGATAATCGCCGGATGGAGGGTGAAAAGAAACTTTATTTAAAAAGAGATGGAAAAACATTCTGCCAATGGATTTGTGAGGCTTTTTGTGATCTTCCAGTAATCTATATTTCGGTTGCAGAAACGGAAAAGGAAAACAGAAAGCAAGAAAGAAGTCTGGGTACTGCTAAGGATATGATGGAAAATATGCCAGGATATCCACTTCCCATTATGAAAGATAGATTTGGTCACATTGGCCCTATAGGAGGAATTGCTTCCGGATTGGAACAATGCAGCGAAGATGCATTATTTGTAACAGCATGTGACATGCCTTTTATTAACAGAAAATCGGTAGAAATGATAAGAAATATATATGAGAAAAGTAAAATTCTTACAATTGCATGTAGTGGAAATCGTCTGCATCCTTTGTTTGGAATTTATCCTAAAATGCTGTTACCAGTTTTAAAGGAACAAATTAAAAATAGTAATTATCGGATGATGGATGTTTTAAACAAAACAGAATATAAAACAGTTGATTTCGGTGAAAATTCTGAAGAATTAAAAAATATTAATACAAAAGAAGATTATAAGAAAATTAGAGGGCCTTTTATCTTTGCAGTAAGCGGTTACAAAAATTCAGGAAAAACTACTTTGATTACGAAATTGATTCCAGTTCTGGCATCCAGAGGTTATCGGATAGCAGTTGTTAAACATGATGGTCACGACTTTGAAAGTGATGTACCTGGAACAGACAGTTACCGTCATCAGAAAGCCGGTGCATACGGCACCGCAGTATTTTCTAAAAATAGGATCATGATGACTAAAATAATGAAGGATGCAGACGAAACTTATCTATTTGCAGCATTCCCAGAAGCTGATATTATTTTAGTGGAAGGACTAAAAAACAGCAGCTACCCAAAATATATTTGCAGGTATCCTGAAGAGCAATTAATAGAACCAGAAAAACTGGCTGACTACATCATAAAAATTTGGAAAGGATAATTTAATAGAATTGTG
>JAAWIS010000010.1 GCA_022796475.1 Lachnospiraceae bacterium
AATGAATGTTCAGTCTGCAAGGCGGCGGAGGGAGGCGATGCGGTGGCATCGCTGACCGACAACAACGCAGCAGATGGAAATTCAGGCAAGTCATTTGGCAAAATGTAAACGTGTCAGAACACTAGTGTTCTGACCGCATTAGTTTTAATTGCTTTTCCAATGTTATACTGATATACTTAGCTTTGAAAGAAACTTTCTGCTATGCTCAATTTTGGAGGTTCCTATGGATAAAAAAAAAGTGACATTCAGTGATATTGCAAAATACACCAATTTTTCTAAAACAACGATATCACGATATTTTAATAATCCTGATTCCCTTACTGTGAAGAACCAGGATATCATTGCGCAGGCGCTTATTGATCTAGGGTATCAAAAAAACAAACTTGCCAAAGTGCTGGCAAATGGAAAAAGTGAATTCGTAGGTATTATTATACCTAACCTTTACCTGCATTATTATGCCGAAATGTTAAATCAGATTTTAAATACCTACAAAGTCTTCGGGTATAAATTTCTGGTTTTTGTGAGCAGAGGAAGTGCGGAAACGGAACGGGAGTATATTCAGGAGTTGCTTGCATACAAGATTGAGGGAATGATTATTTTAAGCCATTACATCCCCTCCAAGGAACTTGCCTCTTATAATCTCCCTATCGTCACCATCGAACGTGAAGACCAGTATGTAAGCAGTGTAAACACGGATAACTATATGGGAGCTGTCCAGGCAACCAGTCTTCTGATAAAAAATAATTGTGATGTATTAGTACATATCAACTCTGTTTTCTCAAAACATACGCCTTCCTATGGCCGTATTCAGGGATTTAAAGACACCTGCACAGAGAATGGGATCAGACATGAATTGATCTTAAGAGATCTTGGACATTCTCCTCAGGAAATTCATAAAAATATGTCAGAAATATATGAGCGTTTAAAAATAACATACCCAAATCAAAAAAAGGGATTATTCATAGCAACTGATACCCATGCCAACAGTATGCTGAATATTATTTTCCGGGAATATGGAGCGCTTTCAGATGAATACCGTATCATCGGATTCGATGATTCTCCCATTGCCAAACAGTCAATCCTCCCCATTAGCACCATAGGCCAGCAGATTGACAAAATAGCATACGAAGCGATGGAGCTGCTGGTAACACAAATGGATGAACGAAAGAAACGCCGCCCCACCCCCCAAGTAGAGCTGATCCACAAAAAGATAACCCCTGTTTTGATCAGACGGGAAACTACCGAATAGACCGCTGTGTTGTTACTGTTCACAGGGAACCTGTGAACGTAACGCTGTGTTTTCCCTTTCAAGAACTTCCTATAAGAAGTTCTTGAAAGACATCTCCGTTTTTGCTATAATCGTAAAAAATGATTTTTTAAACCACATTAAGGGGGCATTTTATTATGGCAAAAAAAGGAAATATCATCGTGGGACAGTCCGGAGGGCCTACATCTGTCATCAACTCCAGCTTAGCAGGCGTGTATAAAACAGCTAAGGAACGGGGCTTCCATAAGGTTTATGGGATGCTGCACGGAATTCAGGGATTTTTAGATGAGCAGTATGTAGACCTTTCCACCCAGATCCATTCTGACATGGATATTGAACTATTAAAGCGTACTCCGTCTGCATTTTTAGGTTCCTGCCGCTATAAGCTGCCGGAAATCCATGAAAATCCTGAAATTTATGAAAAAATCTTTTCTATCCTGGAAAAATTAAATATCGAAGTGTTTATCTATATCGGCGGCAATGATTCTATGGATACCATCAAGAAACTTTCTGACTACGCAATCGTAAGAGGACACCGCCAGAAATTCTTAGGTGTTCCCAAAACCATTGACAACGATTTGGCCCTTACCGACCATACTCCCGGTTTTGGCAGCGCTGCAAAGTATATCGGCGCTTCTACAAAGGAAATCATCCGGGATGCATTAGGGCTTACTTATAATAAAGCTATGATTACCATTGTTGAAGTTATGGGCCGTAATGCCGGATGGCTTACAGGCGCCACTGCTTTAGCAAGAACAGAAGAATGCGACGGCCCGGATTTAATCTACCTGCCTGAGGTTGCTTTTGATGTTGAAAAGTTTATTAAGAAGGTAAGTGATTTATTAAAGAAAAAAAGTTCCGTAGTAGTTGCTGTGTCAGAAGGCATTAAGCTGGAAGACGGCCGCTATGTCTGCGAACTTTCCGGCGGTGCTGACTATGTAGACGCATTTGGCCACAAACAGCTTCAGGGCACAGCCGCTTATCTGGCCGGCCTTTTGCAGAATGAAATCGGCTGCAAAACCAGAAGCGTAGAGTTTTCTACTCTTCAAAGAAGCGCATCCCATATGGCTTCCAGAGTTGATATCAATGAAGCTTTTATGGTAGGAGGCGCTGCTGTAAAAGCTGCTGATGAGGGCGATACCGGGAAGATGGTAGTAATTGACAGGGTTTCTGACGATCCTTATATGAGTGCTGCTGGAATTTATGATGTACATAAGATTGCCAATAATGAAAAATTAGTTCCCAGAAACTGGATGAATAAGGAAGGCAATTATGTAACGGAAGACTTTATTAACTATATCGAGCCTTTAATTCAAGGTGATTACCAGCCGTTTATGGTAAACGGCCTTCCACAGCACTTGGTTCTTAAGAAATAGCAAAAAACCAGCGAAGCATCATAAGCAAGATTATAAATTATGCTAATGTTTATGAATTATGTAAAAATTTAATGAATACAGAAAAGACTGAAAAAGGTAAAATGGTGAGCAAATATCTTGCCATTTTACCTTTTTTTCACACTTAAGCATCAGGATTGATAAAAATAAGGGAATCACCATGGAAGAAATTCAGCAAAAGCTTCAAAAATTTCGAATCTTCTTTTTTTGTACCAAGATTTGACTTTTATTCAAAATAATGTTATAAATAGGACGTCACTTCAAAAAGAAACAATGCACGGAGCCAAAGGCAAACTGCCTGTTCTCCATACATTCATCAAAAAGGAGTTTGATTATTATGGAAGAAAGACGTATTAAACTGCCAACTGTAGCTGACGCTAAGGAATTTGTAATCAGAGCATCAAAATGTGATTTTGATATTGATGTATACTATAACCGCGTTATTATTGACGCAAAATCTCTGTTAGGTGTGCTGAGTTTAGATTTAACCCGTGTTCTGACAGTATCTATGCATGGCGAAAACAAAGAATTTTGTAAATATTTAGATCAGTTGGCTGCAAAAACGATTGCCGCTTAAGAAAAAACCCCGCTGCAGACAGTGGGGTTTTTTCTTACAGAGTTAAAATATTATTGCTTGTGATTTTTACAAATTTTTACAAAATTAATAAATTCCTATGCTGTTTTCGGCAAAACCTGCACCAGATACAGCAAATACAGAAAGGGTATTGTAAATCATTTTCCCCATGATTTACAATACCCTTTTTTATCTGTATGCAGAAACTTACTGCACTAACGCACCGTTTGCATCTACTACCTTTTGATCCGGAGTGGTTGTATTTACATACATAGCGCCGTCAGCACCAAGATAATACCACTTGCCTCCTGTCTGAATCCATCCGGTTGCCATAGCGCCATCCTGGTTCAGGAAATACCATTTACCATTATCTAAAATCCAGTTTACTGCCATAGTTCCGTTCTGATTCAGGAAATACCATTTGCCTTCTGCCAGGATCCAGTTGGTTGCCATAGCGCCAGAACCTGGAACCAGATAATACCATTGGTTATCCAGTTTCAGCCATCCCTCTACCATATAACCATTTGCATCAAAACGGTAAATCGAACCGTTAATCTTTGCCCACTGATTTTTCGGATAACTCTTATCCGTCTTTTCCAGCCACCAGCCATTTTCGTCTTTTATCCATGTGCCGGTAACAGCCGGTGCGGAAACCGGGCTGTTGAAAGAGGAAGAACCGCCGGAACCTCCACCGCCACCGCCGCCGCCGGAACCTCCGCCGCCGCCAGAGCTGCCTCCAGAACTGCTTTGCTTGCGGGTGCCCGTCTGAATTGCCGCCTTAAAGGTTTCTGTTGCCTGGTTCAGTTCTGCTGCAATTGCAGCCGCCTCTGCTTCAGTCAGCGGATTTTCTCTTGCTGCTTCTGCCTTCTTAATGGCTTCTTCAAATGCCTTAAGCTCTTCAGAGGAAACGAAACGGGTTCCTTCTGTTACTGCAGCAGGAACGCTGTTATTGACAGAAACCCCTTCCTTGGCTTTCTTTGCATTTTTGATTGCTTCATCTACATTTTCCGGATGATAAGGAATGATGGAAGCAGTAACTTTAAGGGCCTTTCCTTCGTAATTTCCTGCATCCTTACCAATAAGGTTTACCGTAACAATTATATTTTTATCTGTGCCTGGATTTTTGTCAGAAAATGCCCCGGTTACCTGTCCAAGCTTCACTTCATCGCCGCTTATAATCCGGCTTTCATCCAAAACAGCAGTTACCACAGCGTCTGCTGTTCCATCGTAAGTCTTATCTTCTGCTTTTACCGCAACATCCAGCGGCCTCTTAGCAATCGTAAAGGTGGTGCTTCCCGTTCCGGTACACATATCATCCTTTGCCGCTGTAATTGTCACCGTTGCTCCATCTCCTGCATTTACGTTCTGATAATAGGAAACGGTATACCAGTCTGCTGCAATAGCCTGGCCCATTACTTTCACTGTTACAGAAGGCTGCTTTTCTGTCTTGTCATATACAATGCCGCCCTGTGGAATATCCAGTTCTATCTGAGCCCTGGCCAGGTTTGCCCGCTCAATCACAAAGTTAATTGTCTGTTGGCTTGGGAGGACATAATTTCCGCCAGCTTTGTTGCTTATTGTAACAGTTGCTGTTCCGATATTAATGTTATTGGAGTAGCTTACACTGTACTCGCTTTCCGGGATCACTGTGCTGCCGTCTTTTACTGTAACAGCAGGAGTAATTGGCTTTCCATTATAATCATATGGTCCTGCTTCCAGGACAATTGCAGGATTGTTTACTTGTTTCGGAGAAACGTTCACATTAATATCAACATTTTTAACCGTCTTATATGTATTGGTATCGGATGGGACAAAGTCAGCCTTAAAAGACTTGCTTCCGGCATTTCCAACTGAAGTTTCCGAATTCTGCCAGCTCCAGGTGCCTGGAGTGTTTCCGGCAGGATTCTGGAGAGCCACATCCTTTAAGATTTGGCCATAAACTGCCTTTGGAGCCGGATAAGAGGAAAGTTTCGGATCCAGCTTCGGCTTATAGCTTTTATCTGCTAAAGTAAGGATATCTTCTCCGTAAAGAGCAAACTGATCCTCCTGACCTGTGGCATATTCATAAGTAACCTTAGTGCCGTTTGGCCGGAAGGTGTATCCGCTCCTGGCGCTGCCCTCACTAGTGCCTGCCAGGAATAAAAGACGATCTGCGCCTACGGATCCGCCGTCACAGTTTGTAATGTCTACCAGGTAGTTTTTACCGTCCTCCATGGTAACGATATTCCACATGTGGGGACCTCCTCCTCCGGTTGCCCCAAACATATCTCCCACAGCAATATAGCTGATTACCTTTTCATCATCAAAGGAAGATAAATCACACAGATACTGGAAGGCTTTTGCATATCCTTCACATACCACATCCGTATTTTGATCGCCGTCAAAGACGTGAACCAACTGCCAGGGATCTCCATAGGCAACGGCACTCCTGCTTACTGCATCGTAATCATAAGATACCAGGCGGCAGATTTCTTCCCTGTATGCATCCAGTTTTTCATAGTCATCTTTTCCTGCATGTTTTGATACGATGGCCTGGGCATTCTTTGCCGCTGCTTTTGCCGTACTTACTTTTGCGCCTTTTACAGCATAAGCCCCCCCATCCTGGTATGCCTTTGCAACTGTCATGACGCAGATTAGCTTCTGAGGAGCGTAGAGCATTCCGTTTTTATAAGAAAAGGAAATCCCTCCTGTTTCACCTGTCAGGCTAACTCCTGCTGTCTTATCAAACCAGTACAGTTCAAAGGGACAGTTAATCAGCAGAAGATCCAGCGCCGCTCCCAGATCAGGAATACACTGATCTGCCGCTTTGTCTACTGCCTCTTTGTTGATCCGGCCTCCTACCACGAGAGAAGATACTCCCAGATCTGCTGCTGTCCAACTGGTTTTGGTTACGCCCAGATCCGCCATTGTAAATTCGATCCTAGAGGATTTTCTGGTTCCGTCTGAAATTGCTGTTATTTCACGCTTCAGCTTTTGGTAAAACTTCCCGTCGATTCCTTTCAGCCGATCTTCGCCAAAATTGCCTAAAAGGGCAATTTCATCGCTGCCATACATAATCTGTTCGATGTAGGCTGCAAGAAGCTCTTCGCCCTCCGGAAGATCTGAGTCACCTCCATCCGGAACGACAACAATATCGTCTATCTGGAATGTCAGCTTTAATTCTTCCCCCTGGCAGTCTGAAAACAGAGCGTCATCTCTGCCGCACACAGGGCATTTTTCATTTATAAAATCTTCCGTACATTTTTCTTCACAGATACATTCTTTTGGCTCTGATGCCGATTCTTCCGGCTGGGAAGTTTTTGACGGCTGGCTGGAGCCTGATGTTTCTTCTTCCTCTTTGGAATCCTCTTGGCCTCCGCTGCTGCCTTCCGGTTCCTTAGCCTCTGTATCTTCTGTTTTTGTATCTTCTTCTGTTTCTTCTGGCTTAGTTTCTTCCGTTTCTTTTTCTGCTTCTGTTTCTTTTTCTGTTTCCCGGTCTGCATCAGACGAGCTGGCCGCTTCCGTGCCTGATGCTTTGCGTCCTGCTGATAATTCCCCTGCCGAAGCAGAAAATGCTGTCATGTTTAGCAGCATACACATGGTAAGGAGCATACTCAGCAGCTTTTTCCCACGCATCTTCATTTCATCCCTCCATATTAATTAAATTGGGCTTTCCTGCATTGACCATACTTTCTAAATAAGTCCCGGCGCCAAGTAAGGGACACACAAGTTTTCCAGAGAAGCCAGGTCAATGGCCCTTTACTGCTGTTCCTGTTATCCCCCCTTACTTTTCAGCACAATATTTCCAAAGAACCATTTCTGTCAAAGCACTCAATGGGCTGCACAAAATCATCCTTGGTTCTTCAGATACTGCAGGCTTTGCCGCATTTTAAGAATACCATATCTTTCCTTAAAATAAAACCTGCTTTTGTAAGAATTCTGTATTTGTTTTTGTATGCAGGAAGTTTTACCTGTTTGAAGCAGACAACACTCCATCCATTCAGCAGCATGGGGAGAGGCATATCACAAAAGGAATCTCTGAAAAATCGCTGGCCCCTGGTCAGGTCTTTTACGGGCCTGAGAGCCGCTCTTGTAAAAGCTGTGTCATTTCCTCTAAGGTATTTACCTGATTAATGGCATTCCGCAAGGCGGCTGAATGAGGCAGTCCTGCCGTATACCAGGCCATATGCTTGCGCATTTCCCGCATGGCAGTATGTTCACCTTTATACTCACTCAAAAGGATGCCATGGCGTAAAATCATTTCTTTTATTTCCTCAAGCGTTGGTTTTGGAAGCAGTTGGCCCGTTTCCAGATAATGAAGGGCAGAAGAAAAAATCCAGGGATTCCCCTTTGCTCCTCTGCCAATCATAACTCCGTCACAGCCTGTTTCTTCCATCATCCGTTTTGCGTCCTGAGGGGCAAACACATCTCCATTTCCGATTACCGGAATCCTGACTGCCTCTTTTACCTGGCGGATGATGTCCCAGTCTGCCTTTCCGGAGTAATACTGTTCCCTGGTCCGCCCATGGACCGCCACTGCCGACACACCGCAGCTTTCCGCAATTTTAGCGATTTCTACTGCATTTGTCTGTCCCTCATAAAACCCTTTCCGAAATTTAACGGTTACTGGTTTTTTTACGTGCCTTACCATAGCAGTGAAAATCTGCTCTGCCTTTTTTGGATCCTTCATCAGTGCAGAGCCTTCCCCGTTATTTACAATTTTCGGAACCGGACATCCCATATTAAAGTCAATCACATCGTAAGGGCCTTCTTCCATCTCTGCCGCAATTTCTCCCAGGATCTCTGGATCCGAACCGAAAAGCTGAACTGCCACAGGCCCCTCTGCTTTGCTTACCTGAAGCAGCGCCTGAGTGTTTTTGTTGCGGTAAAGAATTGCCTTTGCGCTAACCATCTCTGTCACAGCCATGCCGCATCCCTGCTCCCTGCAAAGAACACGATAAGGCAAATCAGTTACTCCGGCCATAGGAGCTAAAATAAGATTGCAGTCCAACGCAACATTTCCAATTTTCAGATTCATACTCCCTTCTCTCCGTCAAATTCTGGCATCTCTTTTCCCAGAATAAATACTTGATAAAACAGCTCCAGACTTTCTAAAAGCTCCCGTTTTTCCCGCTGGTACTGTCTGATTTTCAGCTCACTTCCAATCTCGTCAAACAGATAATCCTGGTCATGGACTTCCACACGAAACTCCAAACTGCCTTCCGGAGAAAATTCCAGAATCAGCACACCGCCTACATCCTCTGTAAAAAGCACACACAAAATCTGAAGCTCCTGCTGAATGCTTTCCGGAAGCTTTCCAAAGCTGGGATTAAAGTAATATTTCTGTTCATAAGAATTCGCTCCGCAAAGTACGATCCGATTCTCTGATTCTTCCATGGAGTTCTGATTTTCACTCTGGTTTTCCATATAGTTTCCGCGCTCCTTTTATCATTACTTCTATGTTATGATACCAGGGTCAAAAGGTCTAAAATCTGATGCAAGCTTGCCTGCAAGAGGATTTTTGAACTTGGGACCCGCCAAAAACATGAAAAAGCAGCCCGAACAGGGCGGATTTTGAATGTTTTTGAGGATTGCGGGAGTACAAAGTACGGAGCAATCCGGTATCAGAGGGGTCAAAACACCTTTTGACCCCAACATCATGTTATTAAGCCAAATTAAGGCAGCAGATAATTGCAAAGCGCCGTAAGCATACTTACGGCGCTAAATAAACAATCTCACAGCCAGCCATTTATCGAACCAGCATCTTAAAGATCTCGTATTGATCTTCCGGAATATCTTTCTTCATGCTCAGAGCTTCCTGAATATCAAAATCAACATAAGCCCCATTCTTATAAGCTACAACCCGGTTGCTCTTCCCTTCTGCCAGCAAAAGAGCTGCTTTTGCCCCCATAATAGATGCATAAACACGGTCTTTGCAAGTAGGAGTACCTCCACGCTGCATGTGCCCTAAGATAGTGGCACGGGTTTCGATTCCGGTAGCAGCCTCGATACGCCTTGCCATTGAAGTAGAATGTCCGATTCCCTCTGCATTAATAATAATATTATGCTTTTTGCCTCTCTTACGGTTGTCAATAATCCGGTTAATCAGTGCCTGCTCATTGCCGTCATAGCGCTCCGGAAGCAGAATGTCTTCTGCACCATTTGCAAAACCGCACCATAATGCAATATAACCTGCATTCCGCCCCATAACCTCGATGATAGAGCAGCGCTCATGGGAAGTGGACGTATCACGAACTTTATCGATAGCTTCCATAGCCGTGTTTACTGCTGTGTCAAAGCCAATGGTATACTCGCTGCATGCAATATCCAAATCAATAGTTCCCGGAACGCCTATGGTATTAATCCCAAGGGCTGCAAGCTTTCCTGCGCCGCGGAAAGATCCGTCGCCGCCGATTACCACGATCCCGTCAATTCCGTGCTTTCTGCAGATTTCAGCGCCCAGCTCCTGTCCTTCCGGCGTAGTAAACTCCATACATCTGGCAGTATATAAAATGGTGCCGCCGCGATGCATAATATCCGATACGCTGGTACTGTCCATGTCCACAATCTCTTCTGAAAGAAGACCTGCATATCCTCTCATAATACCCTTAACTTTTAATCCTTCATGGATGGCCGTCCGCACTACCGCGCGGATGGCCGCATTCATGCCGGGCGCATCGCCGCCGCTGGTTAATACGCCAATTGTCTTTACTACCTTTGCCATAGCTTTACCCTCCTGATATGAGAATCTATATCAACTTGTATATTTGATCATTCAAATTCTAATGCCAGAGCGTGTCTGAAAATTCATTCTTCAGAGTTTCACCAGATAGAATGGGGGCAGTACACTGGCATTACTTGTTTTTACATTTATACATGAATATCTTAACCCATTTTTCTTCCTATTTCAATCCTTTTTTCCACCAGTCTGATATTTTTTTCACCAAGTATTTTCGTCAACTTATCCAATAGCTGTGAATCGGCTCTCACATTCCAGTTAGAGGGCAGAATTTTCTTCGCTTTTTCCTGTTTTAAGTACAAGATTAC
This sequence comes from Lachnospiraceae bacterium, assembly GCA_022796475.1. GTDB lineage: Bacteria > Bacillota > Clostridia > Lachnospirales > Lachnospiraceae > Caccovicinus. Next base: position 10,262 of record JAAWIS010000010.1, read on the forward strand.
AGAATCCTGTCCCTCTTTGCTGCGCAAAAGTTCAAACAGCTCCTGCTCTTTCAAACGGCAGCTTTCCAGGTTTTCAAACTGAATCCACAGTTCTCTGGGCACCTCCTCAAACGGCACAACACGGCTGCATATTAATTTTCCCACCGGATCTTCACCTAAAGAAACCCGTCCCTGGATAAACAGCTTTTCATCCTGAGCAAATAATTCCCTCTGGCCTTCATAAATATTGGGAAATACCAAAACTTCCACAGAGCCAAGCATATCTTCTAAGGTAACAAAGGCCATCATTTGATTTTTTCTGGTAGTTTTTACAGTCTTGCCAGTTACCATGCCTCCTATGGTAACGGTGGATCCATCCATCACCCTTGCCTGATCCGTTTCCTCATCCACAATAAAATCGGCTGATGTGGCTGTAATATTTTTCCTCCATATCCCTTCATAAGCATCCATGGGATGGCCGCTTACATAAATGCCCAACGTTTCTTTTTCAAAGGCCAAAAGCTCTTCTTTCGGGTATTCCTCTGCCTTTGGGAACTGGATTCGGAAATCATCCTTCGTGTCCTCATCTGCAAAATCAAACAGGCTGAGCTGCCCTGTCATGGCCGTTTTCTTTTCCTTACTTTTCTGTTCTAAAATTTCCGGGGCAACCATCATCTTCTGCCTCCTGTTTCCCGGCATGGAATCCAAGGCCCCGGATTTAATGAAATTCTCAATTGTCTTCCGGTTTACTTCTTTATTGCTCATTCGGCTGACAAATTCTTCTATGGAAGAAAAGAAACCATTTTGTTCTCTCTCTTTTACGATGGAATCTACCACTGACTTTCCCACGCTTTTTATAGCAGAAAGGCCATACCGGATTGCCTTTCCTGATACAGTAAAGCCGCTCTCCCCTTCATTAATATCCGGAGGCAGGATGGAAATCCCCATTTGACGGCAGGTTAAGATATACTCTGCAGCCTTATTCCCACTATCCATTACAGATGTCATAAGGGCCGCCATAAATTCCAGCGGATAGTAATATTTCAGATACGCTGTCTGATACGCCACCACTGCGTAACATGCTGCATGGGATTTATTAAAGGCGTATTTTGCAAAATCAATCATTTCATCGTAAATCATATTTGCAGTTTCCTCGCTGATCCCGTTTGCAATACAGCCGGTTACATTTTCTTCCTTATTTCCATATACAAAATTCTTCCGCTCCTTTTCCATCACAGCCGTTTTCTTTTTGGACATGGCGCGGCGCACCAAATCGCTCCGCCCCATGGTATATCCAGCCAGATCCCGGACGATCTGCATTACCTGCTCCTGATACACAATGCATCCGTAAGTTGGCTTTAAAATAGACTCCAATTGAGGGCAGTCATAGGTAATTGCACTTTTGTCATTTTTTCCTTTCAGATACTTAGGAATAAAATCCATAGGTCCCGGACGGTACAGAGAAATACCTGCAATGATATCTTCCAGGTTCTCTGGCTTTAGCTCCTTCATAAACCCTTTCATGCCGCCGCTTTCTAACTGGAACACCCCTTCTGTTTTTCCGGTTCCGATAGAATCCAATACATTTTTATCATTATAGTCAATCTGATCCATATCCAGACGGATCCCATAATTTTTCTCTACCTGATAAACTGCATTATGAATCACAGTCAAGGTTCGAAGGCCTAAAAAGTCCATTTTCAGCAATCCAAGCTCTTCCAGTGTAGTCATTGTAAACTGGGTTGTAATCGTTCCGTCAGCCGCCCGGCTTAAGGGAACGTATTCATCTACGGAAGTCCGGCTGATTACCACTCCTGCTGCATGCATGGAAGTATGTCTTGGCAGTCCTTCCAGCCGCTTTGACATGTCAATTAAGTATTTTACCTGATCATCACTTTCATAAGCCTTCCGGAGATCCGGACTTTCCCTTAAAGCACGCTCTAAGGTCATTCCTAAATCTCTCGGAATCATTTTGGCAATGGCATCACATTGGGCATAGGGATAGTCCAGAACCCTTCCTACGTCCCGAATCACGCCTTTAGCTGCCAGCGTACCGAAGGTAACAATCTGCACCACCTGATCCGCTCCGTATTTGCCAACCACATAATCGATCACTTCCTGCCTCCGCTCAAAGCAGAAATCAATATCAATATCCGGCATGGAAATCCGTTCCGGATTAAGGAAACGTTCAAACAGCAAATCATATCGGATCGGATCAATATCCGTAATTTCCAGACAGTATGACACAAGGCTTCCCGCCGCTGAGCCCCTTCCGGGACCTACAGGAATATCCTTAGAACGGGCGAAATGGATAAAATCCCACACAATTAAAAAGTAATCTACATATCCCATTGTATGAATCACGTTTAATTCATAGTCCAGACGCTGGCGAAGGGTCTGAAAGTCATTGGGGTATCTGCGGCTTAAACCTTCTGTGCACAGACGGTTTAAATAGCTCCAGGAGGTTTCTCCCTGGGGCACTTCAAACTTTGGAAGCTTTGTTACGCCGAATTCAATCTCCACGTTGCACCGCTCTGCAATCTTTGCTGTATTATCCAAAGCTTCCTTGGCATAGGGAAACAAAGCCCGCATTTCTTCCTCAGATTTCATATAATACTGCCCGCCTTCATAGCGCATCCTGTTTTCGTCTGCAACCTTTTTCCCGGTCTGGATGCACAAAAGGATGTCATGGGCATTGGCATCTTCTGCGTAGATGTAGTGAATGTCATTGGTAGCTACCAACTCCATGGAAAGTTCCCGGCCAAGGCGAAGAAGGCCCTGATTTACTGTATTCTGAGCTGGAATTCCATGGTCTTGAAGTTCCAGGAAAAAATTTCCTTTCCCAAATATTTCTTCATAGTGAAGAGCCGATTTCTTAGCTTCCTCATACCTTCCCCGTTCCAGATACCGCTGTACTTCCCCTGCCAGGCAGGCGCTTAAAGCGATAATCCCCTCATGATATTTCGAGAGGATTTCATAGTCCACTCTGGGACGGTAATAAAAACCGTCTACAAAGCCTTTTGACACAATTTTCATCAAGTTTTGATAGCCCTGGTTATTCTCTGCCAGAAGAACCAGATGATAATACCGGTCTTCCCCGCTTACGGTTTCCCGGTCAAACCGGGAGCCAGGCGCCACATACACCTCACATCCGATAATGGGTTTGATCCCTGCTTCTAAAGCCCCGCGGTAAAAATCTATCACCCCGTACATTACCCCATGATCGGTAATGGCAAGGCTGTCCATCCCAAGCTCCTTGGCCCGGACAGCAATTTCTTTTATCTTGCTGGAGCCATCCAAAAGGCTGTATTCCGTATGAACATGCAAATGGGTAAATGCCATAGATGAAATCCTCCTATTCTTGAGTAAAGTATACCATATCCATCCAATTCCCACCACAAAAAAACACGCTTGCGCGTGTTTTTTATGAAAAGCCAATTCCCCCAGCTCATTATTCCTAGTTTTGTTTCACTTGTTAATTATTTTTTAAGTACTTTTCAATATCCGAAATCGCCTGCTGTTCATCATCACCGTCTGCCATAATTACTAATTCTTCCCCTGCTGTCAGCCCCAAAGTCATCATACCCATAATACTTTTTGCATTCACCCGCTTAGATTCCGATTCCACGTAAATCCTGCTTTCATACTGGCTTGCCACCTGTACTAACATCGCAATTGGTCTTGCTTCCAAACCGGATGTGAGTTCAATGGTAACTGTCTTTCTTATCATAATTTTCCTCCTCTTTTCCGGACGGTCCCACTCCCGTCTCAGTACCCGTTCCATCAGACGCTTTTTCACGCAGAGAATCAGCAATGGCTCCCAGTTTCCTGAATCGGTGATTCACGCCTGACTTCCCTACTGGTGGTTTCAGCGACTCTCCCAGTTCTTTCAAAGATGCCTCTGGTTTCTCCAGCCGAAGCCTGGCTATTTCTTCCAGATGAGCCGGCAGCTTTGAAAAACCCATAGTGTCACGGATGTACTCAATATCTTTTAATTGCTTTACCGCAGCAGACACGGTTTTGTTAATATTGGCAGTTTCGCAGTTTACCTGACGGTTTACCTGTCCTCTCATTTCCTTTACAATCCGAATATTCTCCAGATCCATTAATGCTACAGGAGCCTCCATCACATTTAAAATATCTACGATCTGACTGCCTTCTTTTAAATAAACAACAAAATATTTCTTCCGGGTTACGATTCTGGCATCTAATCCAAAAGTACCAATGATATCCTGAAGCTGCCTGGCTTTTTCCATAGCTGTGCAGGCAATTTCAAAATGGTAAGATTTCTTTGGATCATTAATAGAGCCTGACGCAAGAAATGCCCCCCTGATAAAAGCCCGCCTGCAGCAGGCTTTTTTCACTACCATATTTTTCATAGGTGACAGCACTTCGCCAATCTCTCCGTCTTTCCCTAACAGCTTAGCCGCCATAAGGACTCGTACCGCATCATTATGACTCCCCACTACTACAGAATAAACGGTGCCTTTTTTTAAATGAAGGCTTTTTCGAATCGAAACATCCGCTATTATATTAAATGTTTTTCCCAATAATGTAAAGTACTTTCTTGCAACTGCTGCATTTTCCGTATGGATTTTAATGGAAAAGCGATCATCTGCTGATATAACAACCCTTCCGCACAAGCTGATAATAGCGGCAAGCTCTGCAATCTGGCAGTGTCTGGCCTGGGAAATCTGCCGCGACAGCTCGTCCTTTACCTTTGATGCATATGACACCATTATCCCTCTTTCTCTGCCCGCCTTTTCCAGCCGTCATTTTCAATATCACGGTGGAACAGCTTTACACCATAGCCCGGATGGAGGGCAAGCCAGTGATACAAGGCCCTGGCAATGGTAACGGAACGGTGCTTTCCACCTGTACAGCCAATACCAATTACTAATTGGTTCTTTCCCTCTGAAATGTAATTAGGAAGCAGAAAGTCCAGCATATCAAAGAGTTTATTTAAAAAAAGATCCGCTGTTCCCCCCTGCTTTACATACTCCTGAACTGCCGCCTCTTCTCCTGTCCTTCTTCGCAGATCTTCTACATAGTAAGGATTTGGAAGAAACCGGACATCAAAGATTAAATCTCCGTCTGTCGGAATCCCGTATTTAAAACCAAAGGAAAGAACTGTAATATATAAATTTTTATAATCCTTTGCTTCCACAAAAATTTTTTCCAGTTCTTTGCGCAGCTCCCTGGTAAGAAGATGACTGGTATCAATAATAAAGTCGGAGGACTTCTTTAAAAAAGCCAGCCGCTCCCGCTCCAGTTCGATCCCTTTCTCAATCCGCCCTCCTGCTGCCAAAGGATGCATCCGCCTGGTTTCCTTATAACGCTTAATTAATACCTCATCTCCTGCATCCAAAAACAGTACCTGGTAACGAACACCCTTTTGCTCCCACCGCTTTAAAACATCCTTTAGCTGAGGCAACTCTTCCCCGCTGCGGATATCAACACCAAGAGCAATCTTTTTAATCCCTCCCACATGGTTTAAACTCAGATCCGTAAAGGGATCCACCAGGGATATGGGCAGATTGTCTACGCAGTAATACCCCATATCTTCCAGCATTTTCAGCGCCTGTGTTTTTCCTGCACCGGACATTCCGGTTATAATTACCAGCTTCATACCTACCACCTTTCGGCCTTTCTCTTATGCGGCACTGCCTGAGGATTCGTTACTGTTCACAGGCGTCATGTGAACGTAATCCCATATGCCCATTTAGAATCGCCTGCGGCGATGGGGCATATGCTTTGCTCCCATAACGATATTGGCTCGTGACGAATCAGCGGGGTGATACGTCACGATGGGAACAGTAACGAAGATGCCTTCTTTATCTATCTGCCCTCCTGCCGCTTCATATCCCCCAAACATTTTATTTCCAGCTCCAGTTCCACTCCGAACTGTTCTTTTACCCTTTCTGAAACCTGGCAGCACAGTGTTATCACATCTCTGGCAGTGGCATGATCCCGGTTAATAACAAATCCGCTGTGTTTTTCTGATACTTGGGCGCCGCCTACCTGAAACCCTTTTAAGCCTGCATCCTGAATCAGCTTTCCTGCAAAGAAACCTTCCGGACGCTTAAAGGTACTTCCTGCACTTGGATATTCCAAAGGCTGCTTTAATCGCCGCAGTTTTGCCAGTTCTTCTATCCTTGCCCGAATTTTTTCCGGTTCTCCCTTTTCCAGTGAAAACTGTGCTCCTAATACAATCCAGCCATTTTTCAAAATACTGCTGGTCCGGTATCCCAGTTCAAGGCTGCCTGCTGCCACCTCTTTTATAGTTCCATCGCCTGTTAATACCCGTACCCCAGTAAGCACATCTTTCATCTCACAGCCGTAAGCTCCGGCATTCATCACAGCAGCGCCTCCCACAGTTCCAGGAATCCCGGCAGCAAATTCCAGCCCTGTAAGTCCTTCTTCCAAGGCTTTATTTGCAGTCTGGGACAGCAAAGCTCCGGCGCCTGCTTCCAGAAGGGAACCCTTGATACAAATACTGCCAAGGCTTTTCCCAATCTCAATTACAACCCCTTCATACCCCTGGTCGCTGACCAAAAGATTGCTTCCATTTCCCAGAATAAACCAGGGAATTCCTTTCCTTCTGCACAATGCAACCACGGCTTTTAATTCCTCTTTGCTGCCAGGAGATACGAATATTTTGGCAGGCCCTCCGATACGGAAGGTGGTATGAGCGCTCATAAGCTCCTTTTGGCGAACCCGTTCCTTTTCCTGAACCAGGCTGCAGATCGATTCATAAATCTGACTGTTCATAGCTGCCCTTCCTGCAATTTATTTATTCAAACCTTCTGCTTAAATTTGCCTGTACCCGGTTGTACAGCTCCTGAGCCGCATTATAGCCCATCTTCTTCTGACGGTAATTAACTGCCGCAGACTCAACGATAATCGCCAGATTCCGGCCAGGACGGATGGGGATCGAATGGCAGACTACCTGATTGCCTAAAAATTCCGTATACTGATCTTCCAGGCCCAGACGATCATACTCCCTGTCCTTGTCCCAATCTTCCAGTTTTATCACCATATCAATGGACTGGGTTTCTTTTACGCTTTCTACGCCATACAAGGTTTTCACATCAATGATTCCGATTCCCCGCAGTTCGATAAAATGCTTTGTAATATCCGGAGAACTGCCAATCAGAGTTTCATCGCTTACCTTTCTGATTTCCACCACATCATCTGTTACCAAACGGTGTCCTCTTTTAATCAGCTCCAAAGCTGCCTCACTTTTTCCAATTCCGCTTTCTCCCATAATCAGCACGCCCTCGCCGAATACATCCACTAAAACGCCGTGAATGCTGATGCAGGGCGCCATCTGAACTTTCAGCCAGCGGATGGTTTCCGCCATAAAATCAGAAGTAGGCTGTTCTGAAACTAAAACCGGAACATCATAATGGCTGGCCAGGTTCAAAATATCCTCATCCGGCGTCATTCCCCGGCAGTATACAAGGCATGGAATCTTACTGGAAAGCAGCCGGTCATATACTTCCATCTTTCTCTCATAGCTTAAGGTGGATACGTAAGCCCGTTCCACTGTTCCTACTACCTGAACTCTTTCATGATCGAAATGATCGAAAAATCCTGCTAACTGAAGGGCCGGCCGGTTAACCTCTGGATGGGTCAGAACCGTCTTGTCCGTATCCTGCTCCGGAGTGGCATTTTTTAATTTCATTTTATGAATCAGCTTTGAAACAGTTACCCCATGCATCTTCCTAATCTCCTTTATCTTACATTACCATATGCTTCTTGCTGCTGTTATCTTAACACAACTTATTTGGATTGTCATTCCTTTTTCTGTCATTTTGGCTCTGTCATCTGTCTTCCTCTGCCGCCGGATGAAAAAATTCATAAACCTGCTTTGCAGCCAGCCGGTTCATATGAGGAGTATGTTCCAGTTCTTCCACAGAAGCAGCCCGGATCCCTTCCTGGCTTTTAAACTGCTTCATCAGCGCTTTTCTTCTTGCCGGCCCGATACCCGGAATCTCATCTAAGATTGATTTTACCTGGTTTTTGCTCCGAAGGCTTCTGTGATACTCAATAGCAAAGCGATGAGCTTCATCCTGGATCCTGGTGATAAGCCGGAACCCTTCGGAATGCTTGTCAACCGGAATCTCAATATTATGGAAATACAAACCTCTGGTTCTGTGGTTGTCATCTTTTACCATACCACATACAGGAATTTCTAAATTCAATTTCCTTAACACTTCCAGAGCAATATTTACCTGTCCCCGCCCTCCGTCCATCATAATCAAATCCGGAAACCTGGTAAAGCTTCCCAAATCCAGATCCATTCCTTTTTGCTTTAGCCGTTCCTCTTCCTCCAGGCCATGGGAAAATCGTCTGGTAAGCACTTCCTCCATAGAAGCGTAGTCATTTGGTCCCTGGACAGACTGGATCCGAAACTTCCGGTAATCGCTTCTCTTTGGCTTTCCGTCTTCATAGACAATCATAGATCCCACTGACTCAAAGCCGCTGATATTAGAAATATCGAATGCTTCAATCCGACGGATATTCCGAAGCTTAAGCCATTCCCCAACCTGGTTCATAGCTCCAATCGTGCGAAGTTCCTCCCGTTTTATCTTTTCTTTATCCTGATCCAAAACCATTTTGGCATTTTTTGCCGCCAGTTCTACCAGCTTCTCTTTTTCCCCTTTTTTCGGGCTGACCAGCCGCACTTTCTGGCCACGCTTAGCACTAAGCCAGCTGGCAATCACTTCTTCGTCCTCAAGGGGAACCTGCAAAAGAAGCTCCCTTGGGATAAAAGGAGTTCCCGCATAAAACTGTTTAACAAAGCTTGATAAAATCTGGCCCTTTTCCTCTTCCACTACCGTATTCATATGAAAATGATCTCTTCCGATCAATCGCCCTTCCCGCACAAAAAAAACTTGAACCACACCATCCTGTCCATCCTTTGCCATGGCAATAATGTCCCTGTCTTCCAGTCCGGAACTGGTAATTTTCTGCTTTTGGGCTACCTGCTTTATGCTGGATAACAGCTCCCGGTATTCTATGGCTTTTTCAAAATCCAGCTCTTCTGAAGCCGCGGCCATCTTCTCTTCCAGCTCCTGCATCAGCTCTTTATAATTTCCATTTAAAAAATCCAGAATCTTTTGAATTCCCTTCTGATACTCCTCTCTGCTTATATAGCCTTGGCAGGGAGCGCTGCACTGCTTAATATGATAATTTAAGCAGGGGCGCTCCTTTCCCACATCTTTTGGAAGAGAACGGCTGCAGGTCCGGATTCGATACAGTTTATGAATCAAATCAAGGGTATCTTTTACAGCCCCTACGCTGGTATAAGGGCCAAAATACTTGCTTTTGTCCTTTTTGATTTCTCTGGATAAGGAAACTCTTGGAAAATCCTCCCAAACGGTAACTTTAATGTAAGGATACGTTTTGTCATCCTTCAGCATCGTATTATACCGCGGCCGGTGTTCCTTAATCAGATTACATTCCAAAACCAGGGCTTCCAGCTCTGAGTCCGTTATAATATATTCAAATCTGGCAATCTTTGATACCATCTGCTCAATCTTTGCCGTTTTGTTCCGGCTGCTCTGAAAATACTGGCGAACCCTGTTTTTTAAACTGATGGCCTTTCCTACATATATGATCTCATCCTTTGCATCATGCATTAAATATACGCCTGGCTTTGCCGGAAGTTTTTTCAGCTCTGCTTCTACATCAAAAGCGCCCAAAGGTGAACGGCGCACACATTTTCCCTGCTGCTGTTCCTGTTCCATATCCTCACCTCTTTTGCATTACCGAAGCCGGCTTCCGTCATATTTCTTTCTTGTTTCCAAATGCCTTATAATCCCTCGTATCTGGCTGTCTACATCTTCTGTTTTATAAGGCATGGAAATATCCAGCGCCAGATAAATGCTGTCTAATTCTTTCTGGCTAATATTGCCGCTCATCTGGCCTAAGATTTCCAATTGCTCTTCATATCCCTTTGCATCTAAAAAATGCTCCAGCCACGGATTCATCCCCTGCCTGGCTGGCAGCCCGTTTTCTTCCTCTTCCCTGACAAATACAACCTGCTCAAACCGGTACTTCTGTTGGGCATTTGGATACTTTTTGCGATCCACCTGGCTAAGAAACATAGACAGCGGCCTTGCATATATGCGAAAATCACCATAAAGGGCCTGATAGATCACCAGTTCTTCACCTGTTTCCGTATGTTTGGCAACTGCTATAATCTGATAAAAGGTATTTTTGAAATGTCTGTAAAATTCCCCTGGTTTTGGTATTCTGTCCATTTTGTCCTACTCCTTTTCTTCCGGATCCCTCCTGGCTTGTCCTTCCATTCTGTCCCCATCCTCTGCCTCCTCTGCTGTCAAAAGTCCCTCGTAATGATACTTTCCAGACGCATTCCATAAAATCCACTGTTCATATCCGGCATCGTATACTGCCTGAATCTGTTCCCTGACTTCTATAGGTCCATATGGAATATAATGGGATAAATAGCTGGCAGTAAAATCCTGAAGCCAGGGTCTGACCAGGGCTGATGGCTCCCTTTCCGTCTGAGAAAGTGCAACTTTCGATCCAGACAGGGCATTGAAAACGGTTTCATAGGGCTCCATGTCCGGATACGCAATTCCAAAATTCCCATTTCCGTAATGGGAAGGATACACCATTGGGCAAATTGCATCCAGCTTTCCCGCCATTTTTTCGTAGTCCTGCCCTACAGCCTCTGCATCCTCTCTGCCAAAGATCACTGCTCCAAACACGTCAGCCGATACGTACAGCCCCTTTCTCCTAAGCTGCCTGCAGGCATATTCTGTAAATTCCAGGATAATTTCCTGTCTGGATTTCCCCTTCGTATCTGCCTGGTCAAAAATCACTTCGTTCATACCTTTTTCCGTGCCGAACCGGATATAGTCAAATTGAATTTCATCAAATCCTGCCTCTCCTGCCTGCTGGGCAATCTCAATCAGATACTCCCAAACTTCTTTTTTATACGGGTTCACCCATGCCAGATTATTTTTATCCCGGTACACAGTCCCGTCTGCTTTTTTACAGCACCATTCCGGTTTTGCTTCTGCCAGATAGGGATCACGAAACGCCGGAATCCTTGCAATCAGATAAATTCCGTGCTCCTTTAAATTTTTCGTCAGAGCCTTAATATCTGGAATATACCCGGAAGAAGAGCCAATCTCCTGCACCAGAGGAGAATCCATGGAAAAGGTAACGATTCCGTTATCATCTTTTACATCAATCACCACTGCATTTAATTCTGTGGCATCTAGCTGAACCAGAATCTTGTCCATTTCTGCGGCTGACCCGGCTGTATAAGCAGACAGATAGATTCCCTTTACTTTCACAGGATCCGAAAATTTTTGGACCAGTTCTTCACTTCTGCTCTTTTGCTCTTTTCGTGCCTTTAACTTCCTTTCATCCTGTGTTTTCAGTCCTGACTGGCTTTTAAGGCCGTCTGAGGGCGGCTGATACCTTTGGCATCCCATAACCGCCGCTGCCAGGAATATGGCAAACACCCATTTTTTCATCCCTGCACTCCCAAAATCCCCTGCCCCTGCAGGTATTATTCCTAATGCTTTCACATATGATACCAAATCGCTGTCTAATCATTATATTCAGGAACGTTTGAATCATGTATTCTTACTCTTGTCTGTCAAAGGCGGCATGCTGATTTTGATCCATTGTACAATATCGGAAAGTGAATTACAAGCCTATAGAAAGCAACTGTTATTCTTGACATTGTTACTGTTCACAGTTACCCTGTGAACGTAACCGCATAGGCCCATTTAAAATCGCCTGGCGGCGATGGGGCATATGCTTTGCCACCATAGCTGTACTGGCTCATGACGAATCAGCGTGGTGATTCGTCATGGTGTGAACATTAACTTGACATTTTCTCAAAATGCCTCTAAGGTTATTGATAAAAGAACTTAATTTCGAAATAGGAGATATCCTTATGGCCTCTTCCCGACTTATCTTTCATATTGACGTAAATTCCGCATTTTTAAGCTGGGAATCTGTGTACCGGCTTTCTAAGGATCCGAAAGCCCTGGATCTCAGGACAATCCCTTCTGTGGTTGGCGGTGACAGCGCCAGCCGTCATGGCATTGTATTAGCCAAGTCAACCCTGGCAAAGAAACAGGGCATAACCACTGGAGAACCTTTGGTTTCTGCCAGAAGGAAATGTCCGGAGCTTCTTGTCGTACCATCACGCTTTGACTTTTACGTTAAATGCTCCCAGGCTATGCTTTTTTTGCTGTCTGACTACACGCCAGACAGTGAACCCTTCAGCATTGACGAAACCTTTTTGGATATGACTTCTACAATCCATTTATTCGGTGAGCCCATTACAGTGGCAAATCAGATTCGGGAACGGATCAAAGAGGAGCTTAAATTTACCGTAAATATTGGCATTGCCCCCAATAAGCTTTTAGCAAAGATGGCCTCTGACTTTGAAAAGCCGGATCAGTGCCATACATTATACCGGGAAGAGATTCCTCACAAACTCTGGCCTCTTCCTATCCGTGATTTATTTTTTGTAGGCCAGTCTGCTCAAAGCAAACTGGAAACTATCGGAATCCATACCATCGGCCAACTGGCGGCTTGTGAAGAAACTGTCTTAAAAGCCAGCCTTGGCCATAAATATGCAAAACTGATTCATCAATATGCCAATGGAATCGACGACTCTCCTGTTGCCCCAAAAGAACCAATTAATAAAGGCTATGGAAATAGTATTACCCTTTCCCGTGATATTGACGACTTCCAGACTGCCTGCCAGGTTTTGCTGTCCCTTTGTGAAACCGTAGGAGCCAGGCTTCGGGCCCATCATGTGCGCTGTCAAAATGTTTGTGTGGAATTAAAAGACTGGCAGTTTTGCCAGCATACCCACCAGGCTAATTTGAAAGAGCCTACCGATTCGACTTCTGAGATCTACCATGCAGCAGTCCGGCTTTTAAAAGAGTTCTGGGACCTAACGCCTGTCCGCCTGATAGGGGTACGGGCCGGTAAAATCCAGGAAGAAGGCTGTTATCAAATCAGCCTGTTTGAAGATCCCCATGCTGTCAAAATGAAAGAAATGGAAAAAACTGTAGATACCATCCGTCAGCGGTTTGGAACAGACAGCATCAAACGGGCCAGCTTCCTAAAAAAGGATTCTGTGGTGGATCATGCTGTCAGCAAAAAGAAACACCTGCCGCAGCAGGCGGCAGGTCAAGATAAAGATCCAAAATCAATGGATCACCAGCGGAGTCCTTTTGGATAATGATTTTTCAAAAGGCTTCCTGTCTGTTTTGCCCATCCTATGGAAAATCCGTCTACCGCAACCAGTGTCCAGCCTTTCCATTCTTCCTGTTCAGAGAAGGCGGATATGGACTCTCCTTTCAGGTATTGAAGAATTTCAATGCTGTCGTATGCAAAGTGTACAGTATGCAGCACATGCCGGGGCTTTAAAAAAAGTGCCATCCCATGGGAGGGTTCAAACCGTTTTTTCTTAAATGTCCCCAAATGAAGGCCAGGACGGAGCACCTTGATTCCGGTTATATCCGGAAAAGCTTCATGAATATAGTAAAGCTGATCGCCGAATATCAGATATCGTCCCGGGATTTCTTCCCATGGAAACCAATTTCCAGATCCCCTTTCTGATGATTTCAGTGTATCGCCGCAGAAACGAATAAACTCTTCCATTTCCGGTTTTGGAGGCTGTTTTTGATCTGCTTTCCGGTTTCCTTCTCTTTTATGGTTCTTTCTTATGGTTCCCTCTGCCCTTTTATCAGCTTCCCCGCTTCCTTTTTCTTCCTTTTTCAAAAGTGCAAGAAAATGGCCTTCCCCTTCTGTCTGATGAGGCCAGATCCGGATAGTCTTTTCCAGATCCGGATTCTGAATTTCCTCCGAAACCCATTCCGGATTTCCTTTCCCAAACTCACAATAGCCGTTAAAAAATTCACCGGCTTCAAGTGAAAAATCAGGATGACTTTTTAAAAAACAGGCCACACTTCCCTCATTTTCCTCCGGAGCAAAGGTGCAGGTGGAATAGACCATCCGCCCTCCTGGCTTCAGCATTTCAGCAGCATGATTTAAAATTTCCTGCTGACGGTTATGGCAAAGGGCAACATTAGAAAGGCTCCACTCCTGACAGGCTTTTTGATCTTTGCGAAACATGCCTTCTCCTGAGCAGGGGGCATCTACTACGATTTTGTCAAAAAATTTCGGGAACTTGTCGGCTAAATATTTGCTGTCATGATTCGTAACCACAATATTTGCGGCGCCCATGCGTTCCAGATTCTGGGACAAAATTTTTGCCCTGGCAGGATGAATTTCGTTGCTCACAAGAAGCCCTCTGCCCTTTAAAGCGGAAGCTATCTGCGTACTTTTCCCTCCCGGAGCAGCGCATAAATCTAAGCAAATATCACCTGGCACAGGGTTTAAAAGCTGCACCGGGGACATGGCGCTTGGCTCCTGGATATAATAAAGGCCGGCATCGTGGTAAGGATGTTTTCCCGGGCGCTGATTGGATGGGTAATAGTAGCCCATGGAAACCCATGGGATTTCTTTTAGCTGAAATTTTTCGCCGCATAGGGCCGCCAGATAACTTGGTTCCCCTTTCAGGGCATTTAATCTTAAACCCTGAACATGTGGTTTTTCGTAACTGGATAGGAAGGATTCCCAATCGTCTTTCAGAAGCGCCTTCATGCGGACCAGAAACGGTTCTGGCAATGCTGCCGGAGCCGTCAGGATCGTATTGGATTTGATTTGCTGATTCATTTGTTAACCTGCATTCGTTACCTTCAAAAAGGTTATTTGCAACTGGGGTGTTGTTTCTGTGCTTACAAAGAAAAAGAGGGTGCTGCAAAATAACTGAATTGTACAACATATAGGTTAACATAATTTTTCGCTATATATCATAAATATCGTATTTTGCCACCCTCCACCGCCTATAGCGGGGCAATGAAACAATGCAATTCCCGTCTAACTAATGCTGTGCCAGAATCTGGGATTATAAAAGAATTTTATCTTCCGGATATTCTGTGCCGTTTACAACTATGTAGGCACAGTTATCGTCTGCTTTTACATAGATCTGCATATCCTGAACTTTGACATCTGCATGTGCTGCCTGGAAAGCTTCCAATGCTTTTGCTGCCAGATCATTTGCCACTACCTTTTTATCTGCATATTCAAAAATAACGGATGCTGCCGGAGCGGTTTCTGCCGTTTCTTTTTTTGCTGCCGGTTTTTTAGCCGCTGGCTTCTTAGGTGCTGCTTCCACCGGAGCAGAAGCTGCTGCCGGAACAGTTTCTGCAACTGCAGCTTTCGGTGCAGCTTTTGCTGTTGTTTTTTTGGTTCCTGTTTTTGGTGCTGCCATGATTCAAATCCTCCTTGATGACTGCGCCCTCATGTAATTCATGGCGAATCATCTTTCCTTTTCTTTCTTTTTTGTTTCTGGTTACTTTTTATGCTTTCAATCGTTTATGTCGGAAGTTTCTTGTCGTGGACATTATAGTCTTCTATTTCAGGTTTGTCAACAAGGCATTACGATACTGTTAGTTTTTAACAATAATTTCCTGCCGCTTCCTTTCGTTTCCCGTCAGATTTTCAGTGATTTTTCCCTTGTTTTTACATTATTTTATTTTTTTCAATGGCTTCAAATTCATCCAGCAATTCAGAAAATACCCTCATCCCGTCTTCTATTGGCTTAGGGGTTGACATATCTACGCCTGCCAGCTTTAACAGCTCAATCGGAGGCATGGAACAGCCGCCGCTTAAAAATCTTCGGTAGCCTTCCAGCGCTTTCGGCTCTTTTTTTAGAATGCCATTAGCAATGGCAATGGCGGCAGAAAACCCGGTTGCATACTGATAGACATAAAATGGCGTATAGAAATGAGGGATTCGCTCCCACTCATAGTCGATTCCTTCATCCACTATGATTTCCGGACCAAAATAGTCTATATTTAACTGACGGTAAATCCGGCACAGCTCTTTGGCAGTCAAAGATTCTCCCTTCTCTGCCTTTTGATGAACAATGCATTCAAATTCTGCAAACATCGTCTGGCGGAACAAAGTTCCGCGGAAGCTTTCCAAAAAATGATTGATTAAATATTGCTTTTCTCTGGAATCCTTTCCATGATCCATCAAGTAACGAATCAAAAGCGCTTCATTACAGGTAGACGCAACCTCGGCCACAAAAATTTTGTACCCTGCATACGTATAAGGCTGGCTCTGATCCGAATAGTAAGAATGAATGGCATGCCCCATCTCATGAGCCAGGGTAAACACATGGTTCAGCGTTGAATTAAAATTTAACAGTACGTAGGGATGGGTTCCATAAGTTCCCCAGGAATAAGCGCCGCTGCGTTTTGCCTGGTTTTCATAAACGTCAATCCACCTGTTGTCAAACCCTTCCTGAAGAATAGATAAATACTCTTCCCCTAAAGGAGAAAGCCCTTTCTTTACCACCTCTTTTGCCTCTTCAAATGAGTATGTGAGATCGATCCCCTCTACCATAGGAGTATATAAATCATACATATGAAGGGCAGGCAGTTTTAATGCCTGTTTTCGTATTTTCACATACCGGTGGAGAAGGGGCAGGTGGGCTCTTACTGTAGTTAAAAGGTTATCATATACCAGCTCCGGAACTTCATTTTCTGCCAGAGAATGGGCCCGGCTGGAATGGTATTTTTTTGCCTTTGCATAATACACCGCCTGCTTTACATGAGCGCTGTAAGTAGCGGCAATGGTATTCTGAAACTGCTTGTAAACACCGTAAAGGCCCCAAAAAGCGTCCTCCCGCACCTTCCGCTCTCTGCTCTCTAAAAGGGCAACGTAATTTCCATGGGTAATTGTGATGGTATCGCCTTTTCCGTTCCAAATCGACGGAAACTTTACATCTGCATTATTAAACATGTTAAAAATCTGGGCTGCCCCTTGCGTCGCCTCATAAGACTGGGCTAAAAGTTCCTCTAAAGGCCCGCTTAAGGTATGGGGCTTTTTTGCGATAATTTGTTCCATCACACGTTTGAAATGAGCCATTCCATTATGGGAATTCATAAACAGGAAAAGTTTTTCCTGGGGAAGTTCCAAAAGCTCCGGTATCATAAACGCAGACAGTTCAGAGGCATGATACGACATGGTTTGGGCCCTCCCAAACATATCCTGATACTTCTGATTCGCCGTATCTTGATCCGAACGCATTCTGGCATAAACATACAGCAGTTCCGTTTTTCTTGTACATTCCTCATCAAATTTTAAGCATTCGTAAACCTGATCTGCCGATTCCCCCAAATGTCCCTTAAAAGCCTGGTATCCCTTTAGTTCTTCCTTTGTCCCTGCATAAAGCTCTTCCCAGACTTCATCGCTTTCGATCATGTCTTCCAGTTTCCATGTAGCCTCAACAGGCATCTCACTTCGTTTTTTCAAGGCCTCTTTTCCTCTCTTTCTTTCAATCTGACCTTACCTTATAAAACCGCTTTTTGCTTCCATCTTACCTTCTTCCTGTATCGTTTGCAGCATTAAATCCATCCTGCCACCACAGGCACCACTGCCACTGTCATGACTCCGGCTACTGCAATTGACAGGCTGCTCATAGCGCCTTCCACTTCTCCCAGCTCAAGAGCCTTGGCCGTTCCCAATGCATGGGCGCTTGTTCCAATTGCCAGTCCTTTTGCCACCGGATGGGTGATTCCTGCCAGCCTGCACAGACCGTTGGCACACATATTTCCTGTGATCCCAGTAATGATAATAGACATGACAGTTAAGGTTACAATTCCTCCAGCTTCTTCACTGACTCCCATTCCGATTGCCGTGGTAATGGATTTTGGAAGAAGTGTTACGTAATGTTCATGTCCCATCTTAAAAATCTGGCAAAGGAAGAAGATGCAGAGGGCGCTTGTAAGCACTCCGGAAGTAATCCCTACTGCCACCGCCACTAAATGCGTTTTCAGCAAATGAAGCTGTTTATAAAGCGGAATTGCCAGACACACAGTAGCTGGAGTCAAAAGCCCGCTTACAAACTGGCCTCCCTGCTGATACGAATCATAGTCTACTCCGGTAAGAAACAGAATTCCGATTACAATCAGCATCCCAATCATCAGCGGATTGAAAATAGCTGATTTCAGCTTTTTCTTAAGAAACAAACCGATCAGGTATGCTCCTATTGTAATAAAAAATCCAAAATATATGCTGTTTTCTAAAATTTCTTTCATAATTTGTACCAATCTCAAGAGAAAATCTCTGTATTTTCATCTGAGGCGCAAACCAAAGTAAATGACTGGTTTGACTGCATTCCTTTCTTATGGTTTTCTTTACCTGACCACATTATACCGTTCTCTTTTTTTCTGACCGTGTCATAACAAACTGGGCCACTTTGCCTGTAACAACAAATACAATCATCGTAGAAATCACGTTAATTACCAGATAGATCCCTCCTACTGCTTTGATTTCATCCAGATACCGGATCAGCCCCGCACCTGCCGGGATAAACATAGGCGACATATAATCCAGCAAAAAATTTCCGGTTCCCTCTACATCTGTCAGTTTTACTATCCCTGTACACAGCAGGGCCAGCATTAGAAACAGCCCATACACACCTGCCGGAATTGGCAGCGGAAGTAATTGGTTTAATAAATCGCCTATCCAGGTAATTCCTAAAATCAGCGAAATTTCCTTTACCGTTTTCATCAAAATCCTCCCTTCATTTTATCGTTTTATCAATATCAAATCCGCAGAGCCTATTCTAACACCGATCAAACCTTCCGGCAAGGCAGAATTTCGGCAGTCAGAAAGAACAGTTGATTCTTTTCTCTTTTTCCTCTATACTCTAATAAATCGGTTCAGGCAGCGCCTGTTTCATATTTCAAATCATTCAGCCTTTTATTACGGTTTTAAGGAGCACTTATGAACATACAATTTTTTACCCGCGAAACATTAACCCACAAACAATGGAATGCCTTGTCACAGCTTACAAACGCCTGCCGCCAGGCAGAGCCTATCACTCTCACCGTTCCAGAAGACGGCGATGGATTTTTAATCGCATATGGAAATCCCTCTGTCAGCCATGGGCCTGTCCTTGGCTGTCTGATTTATTGTACCGTTCAGGAGGATCTGTGGGAATGTTACGCTTTCACTCATCCTGACAGCCGCAGACAAGGTATCTTTTCCAGCCTTCTTGAACAATTAGAGCAAAAAGCTATGGAGCAGGAACAAAAATCCCAAACTTCTGTTTCCCTTGCCTTTCTTTTCGATGGAAAAAGTCCTGATGCCCTGGCTGCCGCAAAATCTCTTGAAATGGAACTGTGGTATTCTGAACATCAGATGGAACTAACTTTGCCCAAGAAAGAGGATCTGCCAAAATCCTCCTCTCTTTTCCTTGTAAGAAACATAATACGAAAGGATTCCTTGGATACGGAAACGCCTGAGGAAAGGTGGATTTATTATGCTTACCTGAAAACTTCTTCCTCCTCTGAACCATGCCAGGAAAACTGTCCGGCAGATAATAAAACGTCCCGGGACAATTCTGCTGCCGTCGGTTCCTGCTGTCTGATTCCCTGCCAAAATACTTCCTTTTATCTCTATAATGTAGAAATCAGAAAAGAGCTGCGGGGCAAAGGTCTGGGAAAACAGCTTTTATCTGCACTTTTTTCACAGCTCCCAAAGGGAGCCCGGATTCGGCTCCAGGTATCCTCACAAAACAAACCTGCTCTCAGCCTATATAAAAAAGCAGGGTTCGGCATCACCGAAACCCTGTCTTATTATATTTAATTCCTGCTGATTAGATGATTTTAAGTTCTCTATTTTCAGCTTCTATCCCCGAATTGCCACTTCCTGGGCCTCAATCCGCTTCCGGATTTCCAGCATCTTTTCATCCGTCTGAGAAATTACATCTGCACATTTTTTCAGTTCTGCACTGATATCGGAACCGTCAATTAATTCTCTTTTGTACTTTAATTGATGATCCAAACTGGCCCAGAAGTCCATGGCAATGGTCCGTATCTGAACTTCAACCCGCATAAATTTCTTCTGGTCAGAGAAAAACACCGGCACTTCAATAATCATATGGTAGCTGCGGTATCCGTTAATCTTTGGATTCTTAATATAATCCTTAATGGCAATTACCCTTACATCATCCTGGCGGATCAGCATATCTGCCACCTCATAAATATCATCTACAAAGGAACAGATCACACGAATCCCGGCCACGTCATCCAGATTATTGACCACTGATTCCAGAGATACCGGAAGATTTCTGTGCTTTAATTTTTCAATAATACTGGCTGGCCTTTTTACCCTGGATTTAATCATCTCAATGGGATTCCTCTGGTTCCGCACCGACAATTCATCATTGAGCACTTCCAGTTTTGTCTTTACCTCCCGGATCGCGCAGGCATACATCATCATAATCTGCTGAAACTGCCTTCCCACATGAAGCAAACCTTCCGGAACCTCTACGGTATCCGGAACTTTGACGATAGATTGCTTCAATTCATTGTTTGGATTAAGATTCATATTCATAAGCAAATCCCTTTAAATTTCCTCGATTGCCTTTACGGCATCCTGCAGCCAGTCCTCCTGCAAATATTCAATCTTTCCGCAGTCAACCAGCTCTGCTACTTTCGGATCAATCGGAAGCTTTGCAAGAACCGGAATTCCCTGTTCCCCTGCCGCCTGGTCGATATGGCTTTCTCCAAATATGGAAATCTTTGTTTTGCAGTCCGGACATACCAGATAACTCATATTTTCTACAACACCTAAAATCGGGATATCCATTTTCTTTGCCATATTGACAGCTTTCGCTACAATCATGGAAACCAGCTCCTGAGGCGAAGCTACAATAATAATCCCGTCCACCGGAAGGGACTGGAACACAGTTAGCGGCACATCTCCTGTTCCTGGAGGCATATCCACAAACATATAGTCAATATCCTTCCATAATGTTTCTGCCCAAAACTGCTTCACAGCCCCGGCAATTACAGGTCCCCGCCAGATTACCGGATCAGTAGCTTCATCCAGCAACAGGTTGGCTGACATTACCTGGATCCCATTCATGGTCTTTACCGGCATCATTAATGCCCCGTCAGAAGTCATTTCTACCATTTCCCCATCTAATCCAAATGCCTTTGGAATGGATGGCCCTGTAATATCTGCATCCAAAATTGCTGTACGTTTTTGTTTGCGGTTCATGGCAACTGCCAGCATAGCAGTCACCAGAGATTTCCCCACACCGCCCTTTCCGCTTACAATTCCAATTACCTTCTTCACCGAACTAGCCGGATGAAGAGGCTCTAAAAAGCTTGTCTGCTCCTTGGTCCTGCTGCTGCAGTTTTCTTTGCAGGAACTGCAGTCATGGGTACAGTTTTCACTCATAATGATCTCCTTTCAGCTTCCCTTAAAGTACAAACACAAGGGAGCACTTATGTTCTTCATTATAATTCCACCCGGCAAAAAAGTCCATACCTTTGCTTAACAGTAACCCCCATGCCCCGCTAGGGCGCCACCATAAATGAAAAGGGGTTCCTGTGAACCCTCCGGGAGGATGTGCAGAAAACGGGCATGGAAGATGCCGCTTCGCGGCCCCGCTTTCGCACAGCTTGGCGGCGGGGCGCCAAGCTTTCACAATAACTACTTCTTTACCAGCTCCCCCTTTTTAACACCTTAAAGGCGCCTATCCGTTCCATATACCGCCCAATGCTGAATAGCAGTACTGAGTCAATTGGCCACATAATCAAATTTTTTAAAACTCTGGCAGGAAGAAGCACCATAAATGCCTTGCCGTATAAAAGGGATATCCACAAAGTGTTAAAAAATACATTACAAATCAGCACAACAAGGAATTTGGCAGCCAAAACCCGGCGAAGGGTAAATGGCCTCTGATAAAGGATACAGCCATACAGTACTCCAGCCAGGATGGCATCAAAGGTAAAACCCGGAAAAAACTGCCCCGATGGCTTTATCATATACTTCAGCAAATCCAGCATACCGCCAAAGCATCCTCCTACCACAGGCCCAAACAAATAGTCTGCCAGCCTGTTAGGAATTCCAGAAAATCCAATCTTAATATAAGGCCCGATTTCAATGGTATAATACCCTAAAACAATCGCAATCGCGCCAAGCATCCCGCAAACGGTTATCGTCTGCATCTGTTTTGCCTCCTGGCAGGATTGGGTGAACAATGCTGTTAATTTCTTCATTAAAAATTACCTCCCTTGCAGAATTTAAGCACTCCCTGAAACTTAAACGCAAAAATTGCCCGCAAGTTTCCGGGAGTGCTCCACATACTACCGCAACGAAGCTTATGGATTATGCTCTCAGATTGCAGCGGGATGCGGCCTGTGTACCGCAAGATATCCCGGATCTGTCCAAGACTCTTTTCGTCCAACTGGCAACTCCCTGTCCAGCCGGCACTTAACGCACACAAACCTACTCTGCATAATAATACGATTATGTTAACAGATACACTTGGGTTAATCATCAGATAAATTAACCGGCTTCCCAGTAAAGGACACCATTTCGCTCCTCCCTGGTCACAAAATCTTCATCCAGAAGATATTCCAGACAGGAAAAGGTTTTACTGGTAATCATTTTCAGAAACACAAACTGTTCCCTGTTTTTGGGAAGCTCCTGTACTCCGTAAGCCAGCATGGCAATCTGTACGACTGTCATAGGCCGCCTTCCGTGAAGTACCAGTTGCCGGATAAGCTGGATTTTTTCCAGATAAGCAAATACAATATGGTCTATGGTTTTCTGCAGATTTTCTCCTGCAAGCATTGTGTTATGGGAAGGAAACAGACGATAACCGCCTAACTGTTCCTTTACATACTTTAAGGAGTCAAAGTACCCTTTCAGCAAATGCTCGTCTTTGTAACTGGTAGCTACAATGGGAACAATCTTTTGAATAATCTGATCCCCGCTGAAAAAAAGCTTGGCCTGGTGTTCAGCCAGTCCCATCTGACCAAGAGTATGGCCTTTTAAGGGGACAGCCTCCAGCTTGTAACCGCCGTAGCAGAAGGAATCCTGCGGAGATATGGGAATATAATGAAACTGTGAGATATGAAACTCTTTTAATGTATCTTCCTCTACTACCGCCGTAAACATATCCCAGAGCTTGGGCGTCCGCTCTTTTGTAATCCCTGCAAACCTTAAAACCCTGGCCTGATCTTCATAACTCTGAGAATTATAATGAAGGCAGTCATAATGATGACGCTCCTCTTTCGGATTCATAAAAATCCTGGTTCCCAGCCGTTCCACCATATAGGCCAGCCCGCAGTGATCGTGATGCTTATGGGTAAGAAACAAATCAAGACGGTCAAAGGAAATCCCAAGTGTATTCACAGCCCGCTCCAGATTCATCATGCAGTCCTCATCATGAAACCCTACATCCACCATCAGGCTCCGATCCCGTTTCCGATCCTTTCCAGGTATGATAAAAATATTTATTTTGTTAATACTTTTAAATTTACTGCAAAGTTCCAGGCGATAAATCCCTGGAAGAATCTCTGCAAGATTTTCTCCCATACTCCTACCTGCTTTCTGTCAATAAGTACTTACGCTTCTTCATTCATGGGGTGTATTTTCTCATAAATGAAAAAATGGACAGCCACTGCAATTCCCGTTCCCAACAACATGCCAGCCAAAACATCTGTAGGAAAATGGACAAATAAGTATAGCCTGGAAAATCCCAGCAAACAGGCCAAGATCAAAGCCGCCAGCCCCCATTTCCTATTGCTGAAAAAAATGCTGACAGCAGCTTCAAAGCCAGCCAGCGTATGGCCGGAAGGAAATGAAAAATCAGTTGGATTGGAAACCAGCAGGATTACCTTTGGATCAATCCAGCAGGGGCGCTGACGATGGAAAAGCGGCTTTAAAATGCCGTTTCCGATTACCGCCCCTGCAGCCAGGGAAATCAGGATCGCCAGCCCGCAGGCTCTGGTTTTCCTGGAGCAAAGCAGCAGCACCCCTGTTGCAATCCAAAACCACCCGGCTTCTCCTAAAAAAGTAATCATCACCATCACTTGATCCAGCCAGGGGCGATGGAGGCTTAAAAGCCAGTAAAGAAAAGTAAATTCCATCAAACGCCTCCGTCCCTTACAAGTCTGTGCCAAACACAATCCCTGCATCTTTTCTGGCAGTTACCAAAAGTTCCGTTACCAGAAGCGTCTGTCCCAGGGAATCGTAGCAGGCCTGATAATCCATCCCGGAAAGCTGACGGGAAAATTCTGCCATTTCCCGGGCCAACGTCCCTTTTTTTGTTTCCTGGCTAAGGATCTGCTTCTCCCCATTTCGTATGAATTCCGCATACTGGCTGGAGCTTACCGGGCCTTCCAGGCGCAGGCATCCCTCATCCCCCTGAATCATGCCAAAACTTGGGCTGTCAGAATCCTTAGCGCCGCAGCATACTGCCTGGAAGCCTTCATATCCCATAGTAACAATGCCGGAGGTATCGATCCCGTTATATCCTATATTGGCATCATACCGGACCCACTTCGGCCTTCCGAACAAAGCTGCCACAAAATGAAGGTTGTACATGTTAATATCATAAAGGCATCCTCCGGAAAGCATCGGATCGAAAACTGGAGGCACCTTTCCCTGCCGATACTGATCATACCGGCTGGAACGCTTGGAATAATTGCACTGTACCAGCCGGATTCTTCCTGCCCGTCCCAGATTGCGCTTAATTGCCAGAAAATTTTTCGAATAATGAAGCTTGCATGCCTCCCACAAAAACAGCTTTTTCTTTTTCGCACTCCGGATCAGTTCCTCTGCTTCCTCATATTCCGTCGTAAACGGTTTTTCACAGATCACATGCTTTCCAGCACCCAGAGCCTTTTTGGCATATTCATAATGGAGGCTGCTGATAATTCCGATATAAACCGTGTCAATCTCAGTTCTGGTTAAAAAAACGGAATAATCCGTATAAATCTCACGGATATGATACTGATCTGCCAGTTTACGCCCAGAATGCAGGCTTTCCCGGCGGACACATATTGCCAATACTTCTACATCCGGAATTTCTCTGATATCTTCCAGAAGGCTTTTAACGATCATGCCATTTCCAACAATACCCAGCTTCATAATTCTGTTGTCCTTTCTGCTTTACGGAAGAACGTCCTGGAACATCTGGTCCATCTCCAAATACGTCTTTTTCAGGGAAACCGGCTTACCGTCGCGGCCCAGGAAACAATGCTTTGTTTCTCCCACGCACCGCAGTTCCCCCGTTTCTTTGTCCGTTACGGAATACTCAATCGTCATTTTGATTCCGTTGTAAGATTTTAAAATCGGGATAATCAAAACGGTATCGCCGAACCGGGTCATAGATTTGTATTCACAGGTAAGGGACAGTACCGGGCTGATAACACCCCGTTCCTCCATCTCCTCATACCCAATCCCCATCTGCTTCATTAAATCCGTTCTGGCTTCCTCAAACCACCGGATATAATTAGAATGATGGATAATCCCCATCTGATCCGTTTCATAATACTGGGTTTTGTGCTCGTAAGCCTTTAATTTCAATTCAATCATCTCCTAAAATTAACAAATGTACTGACTGCCTGGCAGACTAAAGAATACTTATCTTTATCTGCTGAAGGAACCCTCAGTGGTCAAGAAAATACACATCCCTGATCCACTGAAGGTAGTATAACATAAAAAAGAGGGCCTTTCCAGTCCCTCTTTCTATATTTAACGGTCTGACGGCGCTGCCTGTTTTAATTGATAAAGGGACTGGTACTTTTCTTTTAAATATTTGATATAATATTCCGGATTAAAATCCTCTCCTGTCGTATCTTTTAAGATGGTTCTGCTATCCTTTAATTTGCCGTACTGGTGAATATGTTCCTTTAAATACCGGCAGATAACCTGTACATTGCCTTCTTCCAAAAGACCGTCAAAATCCATTTCCTCTTTCATGTGATAGTAAAGCTGTGCCCCAAATGCGCTTCCCAGTGCATAGGATGGAAAATACCCGAAGGATCCCTGGGACCAATGGATATCCTGAAGAACGCCTTCTCTTGCATTTTCAGGACGGATGCCTAAATATTCCTCATATTTATCTGCCCACATTCCGGGAAGTTCTTCCACATCCAGTTCTCCTTCAATCAATTCCTTTTCCAATTCATACCGGATCAAAACATGAAGGCTGTAAGTCAGTTCGTCAGCTTCTGTCCGGATTAGCCCTGGCTCTGCTTTATTGACTGCCATTACAAATGAATCCAGCCCGATTTCTGATAATTCCTTAGGGAATGCTTCCTGCAGCTTTTGATAAATTGGAACCCAAAAGCTTCTGCTGCGCCCCATAATATTTTCAAAAAAACGGGATTGGGATTCGTGCATTCCCATAGATGCCCCCTGGCCCACCAGCGTTTGCGTTAAATCATCGCGGATTCCCAGTTCATAAACTGCATGGCCGGCCTCATGAATAACCGAAAACAGGGAGCTGTCCAAATTGTTATTATAATGGGTAGTAATCCGCACATCTTTGTTATGGAGATTGGTCGTAAAGGGATGGGCGCTGGTGGCCATCACACCCTTTGAGAAATCAAATCCTACGTATTCTGCCAGGAAACAGCCGATTTTTTCCTGCTGCTCATCTGTAAAATCTCCGGAAAGAAACTCGTCCCTTATCAAAACTTTGCTGGCCTTAACCGCTTTCAGCAGCGGTACTACCTCTTCTTTTATCATTTGAAAAAACTTATCTAAAAGCTCCATGGTAAAACCTGGTTCAAAATCATGAAGCAAAACATCGTATTTTTTTTGCCCCTCCATGGCCCGGTATCCGGCAAATTTTTTCTGAAATTCAACGACCTTTTTCAATACCGGAGCAAACATTCCAAAATCATCCTCTTTTTTGGCGATCGACCAAATACGGGCAGAATCAGCAGCCAAACGGGCAAATTCCTGATATTCCTCTTTTGGAATACAGTCCAGCTTTTTAAGCTCTTTTGAAAGTTCCCGAACCTGAGCTTTTTCTTCACAGGTTAAGTCATTATCTTCTTTGCAGGCCTTTACCAGTTCCTTTACTTCATCATTATTCACTGCCTGAAAATACTCGCCAGATAAAATTCCGATTACATTTCCCGTCAGTTCCCCCGCTTTCTCAGGCGCCAGTGTTTCATTATCCCACTCAAACAAAACCATCGCTGTCTGCAGCGCCATAGCCCGGTCTAAATGGGGCTTTAACAAATCAAACTGTTTGCTCATATCCATATTCCTTTCTGTTTTCTGCTTTGTTTTATTCCTTCTTTAATATGCTCCTATCTGGATTTCTTTATGAATTTTCCTTAATTCCATACTGCTTTGCTGCCCTTTTTTCCTTTGGTTACTACCAGCTTAGTTTCAATCTGCTCTTTCAGTTCCGTTACATGAGATATCAGCCCTACCAGACGTTTCCCGCCGGACAATTCACTTAAAATCCGAATGGCCTGAATCCTGGCTTCTTCACTTAAAGCCCCGAATCCTTCATCGATAAACATGGTATCGATCTGGATGCTTCCGGCCAGGTTTTGTATTATGTCCGCCATTCCAAGGGCCATGGCCAGCGCTGCAATAAACGATTCTCCTCCGGAAAGGGTCTTTACATCCCTTGTTTGGCTGTTTACCAGACTATATACATCCAGGTCAAGCCCTACTTCACCCTGGGAACCTAAATCTTTCATATCCCGGCACCTTAACAGGAACTGGCAGGAAGATATCTGGCGCAGGTGCTTGTTGGCTTCTCTGATAATCATAGAAAAATAACTTCTCTGAACATATGTTTGAAAATTCATATGGCGCTGGCTTACTTTTCCATTAGCCGTATCATCCAGACGCTTCACCACTTCATAGGCAGAGCGAAATTTCTTTCTGGCATCCCACAGGGCAGTGCTGCGGCTTAAAACCTCTTTATTCTGTGTCCAAATATGATACGTCAGCCGGCTTTCTTTTTCCAGTTCTTTCTGAATATCACGTTCTTTCTGCAGTTCTTCTTCCAGGCCTTCCGTCCGGATTCTGCCCTTTCCTTTGGTCTGAATGCGGCAGTAAGAAAGCCGCTCCCTGCTTTTCATCTCATCATCCCGGTATTTTAGACAGCTCTTTCTGGCCTCTGTCTGCCAGTCCTCCGTCCGTATTGCCTGCCGGTATTTTTCTTCTGAACAAAATCCCTGGTCTGTCAGCTCACTGCAAAAAGCCCCCTTTCCCTTTTCTGCCTCTCTGCCCAGCCGTTTCCCATTGGATTTCTGAACAGCAAGGCTGCCCTGGCTGGTTTTTAACTGTCCTTCCAGTTCCTGAAACTGGCTGGCTGCTGCCTTAACCTGCTCTTCCAATATCTGCTTTTCTTCCTCAGCCTGGCGGCAGGCTTGCAGAGCCAGTTCTTTACTTTTATAAAGAAGGGATTGCTCTGTAAACTGAACTTGTGAAACGAGAGCAGCTTTTTGAATTTCCAGCTCTTTTTGTTTCTGTTCCAGTTCCTCCTGTTCCCTTCGGTAAGCTTCCTGAAGCAGCTCCAATTCTTCTTTTTCCTTTTTATGAAGGTTCCACTGTTCACAGGCTTCCTCAGCCTGTTTCCTGGCATTTTCTGTTTCCTCCAACTCCTTCTGGCACAGGCTCCATGATTCTTTCCCCATATCATTCAATTCTTGAATGTTCTTTCCCTCTGCCTGGGTTCCTAAAAGGCGGAAACCTTCATGTTCTGCCACCTGCTTTTGCCCTTCAAACTGCCGCCGCTGTTTCTGGAGCCGCTCATAGCTCTCCTGCATCCTTGCATCAGCCTGCTGCATCTTTTGTTTTGCTGCATCCAGACTGCTGCGCTCTACAACCAGGCGGCTTCCCTTGGCTGGATTTGGATGGTGCATGGAACCACAGACGGGACAGGCCATTCCTTCCTTTAAAGAAGCAGCCAGAAAGCCAGCCTGTCCTTCCAAAAAACGATTGTAGAAGCTTTCATACTGCACTGTGTGCTCTTTTGCCTGCCTGCTAAGTTCCTGATATTCCTTTTCCTCTTCCTTAACCATCTCTTCATACCTGGCGGCTTCCTTTAAGGAAGATCCTAATTTTTTTAAGTTTTCTTTTTGTTCCTTTAAAATTCTGACCTCATGCTCGAATACCGGAAGTTTTTCCCGGGAATTTTGTTCCCGCTCCATAGACTGTACAATCTCTTTTAACCGTTCCTGTCCCTTTACAAGCTCCCGTCCCAGTTGTACGCTGCGGGCCAATAGCCGCTCTCTGATCTGATCCAGCATCTGGTTCTGTTTCTTCAGTTCCTCTAAGCGTTCATATTTAGACAGGCTGTCCCTGATCGTTTCAATCTTTGCTGTCAGTCCGGGAACAAGCTGCTGAAATCTTTCCTCTGCCTGCGCTTTCTGCCTTTGTCCCGCCTCCATTTTGGCCTCTAACCCACAAATCCGCTGAAGCAGTGCAGCAATCTCCCCTTCACAGGCCTTCCAATCTGCTTCTCTTTCCTTCCAGTTTTCTTCCCGAATCCTTACTTTAGCCGCCTTTTCTGCCAATTCCACCTCCCGGTTAAGCTTATCCATCTCCTCCTTCCTGTCATCTAACTTCTGGCAGTCTTTAACAGCCTGATCAAGCTGGAAAAATAACTGGTTCTGTTCCTTTGCCTGGCCCAGAAGCTGATTTAAGCTTTCCTGCTTCTTTTGACAAGCCTTAAGAGCATTTTTCAGTGCTGTTTCTTTTTCCCAAGCTTCTGTCATCATGCTTTCCACCAGCGCCAAAATCTGTTCCTGCCCGCTTTCAGAAAAATGTTCCCTCTCTTCCCATTCCGTTCGAAAAACACTTTCCGGAATGAAATCCACATCCTCCATTTCCCGCTGAAGCTTCTTTTTATTTTCTTCTAATTCTCCTGCCAGCATTTTCCCTCTGCTCCGCAGTTCCTCCTCAATCACAGAATAAATCCGTGTATTGAAAATCTTCGCAAAAATCTCCTTCCGCTCCCTGGAAGGCGCATGAAGAAGCTTTAAAAAATCTCCCTGGGCAATCATGGCAATTTGGGTAAACTGGCTGACATCCAGCCCTAAAATAGCAGTCAGCTTTTGATCCACCTCTCTGACTTTTCCTGGATACACCGATTGATCCGGAAGAATCAGCTCCACCTTTGGGGCTTCCTCTACAAGCCGCCGGGTTCCGTCTTTGTTTCTGCGTCTGCTTGCCCGAAGCTGCCTTGGATACCGGATCACCCGGTAATCTTCCCCTTTGTAGCGAAATGTAAAATCTACGAAGGTAGGCGTATCTTCTAAGGCATACTGGCTTCGCATCATTTCCCCTTCTCTCTTGCCGCCGCTGGTTTCCCCATACAGGGCAAATGTAATCCCGTCAAAAATTGTGGTTTTGCCGGCACCAGTATCTCCAGTAATCAAAAATACGCCATGGTCAATGTTGCTGAAATCTATGGTTTCCACACCGCCGTAGGATCCAAAGGCTGATATGGTTAATGAAATCGGTTTCATGCTTCTCCCTCCTTTGCCTTCTGGATTATCTCCAGAATCAATTCCTCCTCTTCCCGATTCATGGAAACTCCCTGCATTTCCCGATAAAAATTCCGGAAGGCTTCCATAGGTTCCAGCACATGAGCCCCTTGCCATTGGCCTGTAAATTCCGCTTTGGTCCGGCTGTTGTCCATTTTCACTTCCAACAAATATGGGTAATATTCCTCCAACTGCTCCCTTGGCCGGAATAATTCCTTGTCATCTGTTAAAGTAATGGAGATAAAATCCTCCTGTTCTGCTTTCGTCAGCTTATTGGCCTGCTCTAAAACCGCTTCTAAAGTTCCCCTTTCTTTCCGTACATTCTGATTTGGAAAAAGGGGAATGGTTTCAATCTTAGCTTCTTTGCCTTTTTCCTCTAATGTTACCATGGTAATCGACTTTTCCTGACTGGCTTCACTAACAGAATATTTAAGAGGCGACCCGCAATAGCGTATTTTCGGTTCTCCAATCCACTGAGGGCCGTGAAGATGCCCTAAGGCCCCATAGTCAAAGGATTTGATGCAGGATACATCCACACTGTCAATTCCTCCTACCGAAATAAAGGCCTGCTCCGATTCGCATGTGGCAGGATATTGATCCCCGGAAATATAAAACTGATGGGAAACAAGAACATTTCTCTTTGTAAAATCAATCTCCTCCCGGCGAAGGATCTCTTCTATGGCCTTCTGGTAACTGATTATGGTTCCTTCCGGAAAAAGCTGCCGCACATATGCCGGCTTGGTAAATGGAAGAAGATAGACAAAAACCGGTCCGAAAGAATCCTCAAATACCACCTTTTTTAAATGTTCCTCCCGGTTTCCTGGAGGAAAGGAGGAAATATAGATCCGGTTTTTTTCCAAAAAAGAACTGGCATACCGGAGGCGTTCTGCCGAATCATGGTTTCCGGCAATCATGCAGACAGAAACAGGATGACTTAAAGCCGCCAGATCATTTAAAAATTCATCAAACACCGTATAAGCTTCCCCAGAGGGCACTGATTTATCAAACACATCTCCTGCAATCAAAAGAGCATCCGGACAATACCGTTCTGTTTGTTTTGTAATCTGTTTTAAGATTGCTCTCTGATTTTCTTTTAAGTTATAAAAATGAAGCTGCTTGCCGATATGCAAATCTGAAATGTGAAAAAACCGCATAATTCCTCCTAAATTCATGTGTACCCTAATTAATTCATGTATTCCAAGTGCCCCGGGCAAACTTTTATTTATAGGGGCGCGTTTCCTGTGGCGGTATGAAAGTTTAGAAATAAATCCCTGACAGAAGCCTTTTGTATGACTCCTGCCAGGGATTTCATAATTTCTCAATGCTGAATATCATTTGATATTGGTTAAAAACCGTTACCTTGAATAATGTTGGCTTATCCAAATATTTCTAAAACGGCAATTATAAGATCCGCAGTATCTTTCTTCTACATCCGGCTGAGATGGAATGTTTTGACCAGTTGCTTTAATACGCTGGCCTGAGCGCTGAGTTCCTGGCTGGTAGCGGCGCTCTCCTCAGCGGTAGAAGAATTGGTCTGCACTACACTGGTAATCTGCCCAATCTGATCCTGGATCTGTTCTACAGCTTCCGCCTGAGTTTGGGCATCTGAAGCAATCCCGTTGATGGTTTCCACGATCTCATTCGTTCCTGTTACTACATTTTCCAGTTGTTTTGCAGTGGCATCTGCTATTTGCGTTCCCTGATTCACTGCAGCAATGGAGCGCCCAATCAGGGCCGATGTAGATTGGGATGCTTCTGCACTCTTGGCTGCCAGATTGCGGACTTCATCGGCAACTACGGCAAATCCCTTGCCCGCTGTACCGGCACGGGCCGCCTCTACAGCAGCATTCAGCGCAAGAATATTCGTCTGGAAAGCGATGTCTTCAATCGTTTTGATAATCTTTTCAATCTCAGTGGAACTATCGGTAATTTCCCCCATAGCAGCGATCATTTCGTGCATCTTTTGATTTCCTTCAACCAGCTGGCTGCTTACCTCGCCAACCAGCTCCCGGGCACGCTGAACACTTCCTGCTGTTTGCTTCACACTGTCTGTAACAGATCGGATCGTTTCCTCCAGTTCCTCTACAGCACCTGTCTGCTCCATAGAGCCTTGGCTAAGTGCCTGAGAGGCAGTGGACATCTGTTCCGCCCCGCCGGAAACATGCTCTGCACTGGCAACGATCTGTCCCATTGTGCTATTCAGTCTTTGAAGAATATCATTTAAAGATGTACGGATGGAAGCGAAATCACCAACGTACTCCTGGGTAATCTGCTCCGTCAGATCACCGTTGGCTATCGCCTCCAGCACAGTAGATATCTCTCCGATATAATTTCTCAAACGGCTGATGGTATTATCAAAACTTTTAGACAAAAGCCCAATTTCATCGTTAGAATTTATTCTCAACATTAACGTCTGGTGCTGCCTCAGCCCCAATTCTCCCTGTTCCAGGGTCTGGGCCAATATGGTCAAGCAGTAAAGAGGATAGGAAACGGTTCTTTTTATATACGCTCCAATAATTAAGATTCCGATCAGAATCAGCACAACGCCGGCTAAAAAAGACAGCATAACGGTCAGGCTAATTTGTTTGGCAGCAGAAGACATGGAAATTCCGGCAAAAATCAGACCGTCGATTTGACCGTTGGCATCATATGTAGGGACATATGAGCAAAGATGCTTCTCTCCTAAAATAACTGCCTGCCCCACATAGCTTTTGCCTTGTTTCAGCACAATCTCAGCAATATCGCTGGAGAGGCGGGTGCCTACAGCCCTCTGCCCATTCTGCTGAATGGTAGTGTATGCCCGCTGGTCACCATGAAAAATGGTAAACTCACACCCCATTTCTTGCTTGAGCTCATCTAAAAGTCCTGTCTTGTCATCATCGCCGGAATAGGAGGCTAATTCGTATGCCAGCACATTCGTGCCGCTTACACATTCGTTCTGCATCATGGACATGGTGAGCCGATAAAACATCAGTACACACAACATCACAACCAAGGTGATGCTCACGCCCAGCATCGCCGCCACCAGATTTCCTACCTTGCGGCCAATACGTTTAATTTTCTGATTATCGTTTCTACTGTGTGCGATAGGTGCCATATATTTCACTCCCGATTTAAAATTATATTTGTGATCTATACGATTCCCATTTGAGAATAACTTTTTATAGCGTGCGGGTCAGCACAATGCTGAAATCTCCCCACCAGACAATTCTTGATAGCATATCTGAAACGTTCCGTAAGGAGATTTTATGAGAATGCATCAATGCCGCCGTTCCCGCCCCTGCCCCTCCAGAAATTGGTTCACGTAATAGCGGATATCCGCCTGCTTTTCCGTCATGTTCCTATCACTCCTTTTCCCGATAATTTTGGTCAACAGGCAGGAAAAAGCCAATTGAGCTGCCAGTCAAACATGATTCTTTCTGCTGAACTGGCGGACGATAGATTCTTGGACAGTATAGCATAAATTTCTTGGAATTGGAAGTACTTTTTATGCCGGTGCCGCTGATGAAACCTTGCAAAATGAAGCAATTACTGAAATTGTATTTTAATGGCAGAAATCCTTCCTGTAATCAGAGCAGTCCTGCCGTCTAAACTTCTGGGAACTTCAATCGTTGACTCCGTGTGAACCTTCACATCGAAAATCATCCCGCTTTTTCCCCCTTTTGCACGAAGGGGTTCTCTTTCGTCTGATAAGTATAAGGTAAATTCTCCCAGCCACAGCCCATAAATCTTTCTTCCTTTTTTATTTAAATTATATTCTTTCGGAACCCGTAATTTTGTACCCGTAACTTTTTCCTCTGCTGAGCCAATTGCAAACATTTCTGCCCTTCCTTTCTGTTTTTTAGGTTTCATTCATGAATTTTACCATTAAGGCAGAAAAATATCCAGTATTTTTGTAAAACTTTATGTATTTTTCATTTTCTCCTTTCAAAATTTTGATAAATCTATTATGATAGAAAGTAAAATGAATCTTTTATTTTGGAAGGAGCTGCTGAAATCGTTGAAAAATTCATTGAATCTTAATATTCCGGATCCGCAATCAGAAAACTGCCGGAAGCATCCAATCACCCGGAAGCAGAAATTTCTTTTTTTGTCATTGGTCCCTGCTTATTTTATCTTTGTGGGCTTGATTTTCCAAACCCCTATTCAAATCTTGTCTGGCATAAAAACGATTATTGCAGAACCAGACTTTCTGATAACCGACTACTTTCTAATCGGAGGAGTGGGAGCCGCCTTTGCCAATGCCGGTCTTCTTACCTTAATGAGCATTTTAATGATTTATATTCTGGATATGAACATGGACGGCCATACCATCACATCCTGCTGTCTTATGTTTGGATTTTCTCTATTCGGAAAAAATCTGTTTAATATCTGGGCTATTCTCTCTGGGATCTTTTTGTACGCAAAATACCATAAAACCTCTGTCAGGCGGTATCTGTACGTAGGACTTTACGGAACCAGCCTTTCCCCGATCATTACTCAGGTGATGCAGATTCCTGGCCTTCCTGTGGTGTTCCGGTTTATTTCCTGTATCGCAGTGGGAATCTTAATCGGTTTTGTGCTGCCTCCTCTGGCAACCCATGTGCACTTCGCTCATAAAGGCTATTCCCTCTATAATGTTGGTTTTGCCTCTGGAATTATCGCCACTGTAATTGTATCACTTTTTAAATCTTTCGGTATCGAAACTGCATCCCGTCTTATCTGGTCAACCGGAGAGAACGGACGATTTGCCGTAATTCTTGGCCTTCTGTTTGGCGGCATGATTTTATCCGGCATTCTGTTTGGCAGAAAGGAAGGGTTAAAAAATTACGCTGCTCTTTTAAAACACAGCGGCTTAGGTGTGGACTTCCTAAAAGAATACGGCGGCCCTGCCACAGTTATTAATATGGGAGTTAACGGCATATTTGCTACAGCATTTGCCATAGCAGTAGGAGGTGACTTAAACGGCCCCACAATAGGCGGCATTTTTACCATTGTAGGTTTTAGCGCCACAGGAAAGCATATCCGTAATATTGTTCCGATCATGTGCGGCGTGTTTATTGCAAGCCTTACGAAAGAATGGAATATTTACGATCCTTCACCTATGCTGGCTCTGCTCTTCTCTACTACCTTAGCCCCTATTGCCGGCGAATTCGGGGTTCTTGCCGGGCTGATAGCAGGATATCTTCACTCTTCTGTGGCATTAAATGTAGGAATTGTTTACGGTGGAATGAATCTTTACAACAATGGCTTTGCCGGAGGCATTGTGGCCATTTTTATGGTTCCGGTTATTCAGTCTGTTTTAGACCGCAGGGCAAAGGCCAGAGGCGGCCTATCCCTGTAAGTTCAGTTCCTGTTCTTGTGATACCACAGGAAGCGGCCTGCCGTCAGCAGAGCGGTCATACACGTTTTTTCGTATTTTTCGCAGCCAATAGCAGCAGGCTTTATCACTCAAATGTTTATCACAAATCGGAGCTTGCAATAGAAAATTAATGATCTGTCAGTCCAAGGAGCCAATCCCTGGCATTGATGCGGCGGATTCATTCCAAATATACCACATTTTCCAGAATATGGCCCGCATCCATCTGCCTGGAACCTAAAAGCATGTAGCGCAGCCCCAATATCCACCACATAATATTTTCTCAGTGTCTTCAAACATTGTTTTCCCTTAATGTTGTACCGTTTTGCCTGGTAGATAATATAACTTTCTGACAGGACTTCCAGATATTTTTCTACAGTTTTGGCATCCATTTTCCTTCCATCTGAAGTCATTGCGTCTGCAATCTTCTTGGAAGAAAGCGGATTTCCAATATTGTCAAACACAAAGCGCGGAGCACTTTTAAGCATCATTGCGTCAGTAATTTTTTTTCGGTTTACGATATCTTTTACCACAATTGTCTTTTAATATTCTATCAATTTGCGTGTTGTGACACAGGATACTATTTGTTTTATATTACCTGTTTTCAATTATCCACTTTTTAGCTAACTGTCCTGCTGGCGTCGCCCCCAGACTTTGATGATGTTTCTTTCGTACTCAGCGCATACCTCATAAGTATACGGATCGATAGCGTTAATTACTCCTTAAAAAATCTATTGGTTTTCATGATCCTTCCCTCGTGAAGAAATCACTCTCCTAATAATAGCAATAGTTTCTTTATATTCGCCGCTCTTATGGAAAAAAATAACCACAGTCACATGATAAACAATTGTAATCAAAATCAGTTTTTCTAGTAATCCTGAAACTCCTTCGCCCATATAACCGCAGAAATAATTGAGTACTGCTCCCATACATATCATCACACAGAAATATTTTAGATATGTCAGAAAATATTTTTCCAGACCTTTCCCTAAGGCATGCTTATATAAAATATATGGTTCAACCCAAAAACATACAGTAAGAGTGCTGACAGCAGTGCCAATGAAAACTCCGATTATTCCTATTGTCTTCGCTAGAACGATAGAAACAGCAAGATTTACAAGTGCCTCAAACACTGGTTTATATCTGTCATACCAAAATAATCCAAGTGAGTCTCTGAACACATTGATCACAACCCGCATTCCTTTTAAATAAAAATTCAATACTAAGACAAAAACAGTTGCTTTTCCGAAACTATAATTTTTTCCAATCCAAATCTCAATAAAGTGATTTAAAAGTACATATAAGCAGATTGATGAAAAGCTGTAAATCCAAAATTGTACAAATGTCAATGTATCGAATACTTCATTTAGTCTTTTATTCCCCTTAGCTGCTCCCAAATCTCCAACGCTTGCTGTGACCGCTCTAAATACAAGTTCAATAAAACCATTAAGATTAGTAATGATTAATGAATAGTTAGAATATATTGCAACACTTAAAATACTGACTATTGATGACAAAATAAGATTGTCCGTACTATTTACAGCAACAGCGCCAAATTTGTGCATTGCCATAGCAGAAGTATTTTGATATATTTTTTTCTTTTCATCCGCTGACGGTAAAATCCTTCTGTCTTCATTAATAAATGGGAACATTTTGTCAGCCTGCTTGGATATTATCAGGTTGGTTACTATGGTTATTATTATCTGAATAAGTAGATAGACAATGAAATTACGAGTTAAAGTCAGAAACAGCATTTGTGCTAAATTCTGTATAACTAACAGTCCTTTTTGGATAGTGACATATACATAATTTTTCTGATAAGCATCAATGATTGATTTTTTATAAATATACAAATATGAGAGCAAGGTATTGGCTAAATACAGCAAGTAAATCAGAGGCAAATTCGAAAAATTCTCATAATTTGAATAATCTTTTATTAAATATTTCAAAAAAGGCAGTAGTACAATGCCAAAAAGAAATATTATTGCTGCAATCACAAAATAAATTCTTCTGTATAAGTTCATGAGCTGAGTGAGCCTTTTCTTATCATCTCTATGAATTGGATCATACATACTATATATTAAAGCAGTACTGAACCCAAGTTCTGCCAAAGATAAAACACTAAGAATATTTGTGAATAACCCGCTTATTCCCAAATATTCTTGAGATAATGTTTTAATAAAAACAGATCGGCAAACAAACTGCAAAATTATCTGGACCATCTGCCCCGTTACACCTACTATTATATTTTTCGCAGAATTCTGTGACCTTGACATTATCTCTTTGACTCCTCATCAAATACTCTCGTATATTTTAGCCAAATATTTTCTGCTGAATACTTGTTTTTCAATTTACTGCTGACTGATTTTTTTTCATCTTCACTAATGCTTTCTATTAACAATTGGTTAATTTTACATGCCATTTCAAAATCATCATATGGATCTTCGCAATAATTAGCAAGACCTAAGGTGGCCTCATATAAAGAAGTTTCTTTCGTAGTTAATGTTGGAATTCCACATATCATTGCCTCTATCGGAGTCCTTCCCATTCCTTCATTTACAGATGGACTTACAAACACTGTTGCATTCTTTAAAAGCCAATTTTTTTCAGATGCAGCTAGCTTCCAAAAAAAATGAACTTTATCACTTATCCCGTTGTCCTGCGCATAAGATTTGAGTTCATTTAAATAGCTTTCATCCCCAAACCCTACAAAAACAAGATCAGAATCACAACTATAGTCATAAACTAATCGTTTAAAGGCCTTTAGAAGTGTATGTGCATTTTTGTGTTTCTCATATCGATTGATATCTAAAATAAATTTAGAAGCTATAGAATCAACTGCTTTCATATCATCCAGATTAACACATATTGAATTTGGAATTGTAGCAATTACCTTGTTGCTATACTCAGGAAATAATCGTTTTAGCTCATTTCCAACAAATTCCGATATAACTACAACGAAATCTGTTTTGTCGATCATCTTTCTATACGATTTTATTTCATCTTCCGTATTGCATTTCATAAAGTCATGTAAGGTAATAATCGTTTTTTTATTTCCCCAATACACAATCTCTGGAATTCCAAAAGGAAACCAAATTGTTTCTATATTTGTAATGTTATTAATCATTCTACTTGCAAAGCCATATTTTTTTAAGTATCTTTCACTAGATTTATTGGTCATCATCAAGATACTTTTAGAAAATACCCCACCGATAGAATAGGTTGTAAAACCTGGAAATCGTCTGTTTAAAAATTTTTCAGCATAGAAATCCACCAATAAAACATATTCTTTCTGACGTTTTTCCTGAATTATGTAATCTAAAATTTCACTAATCCAAGTTCCTATTCCACTGACAATATTTTCATTCAATATTTCATCTTTACTTAAACATGTTAAATCTATACCTGTCACTTTTCATCTATCCTTCTATGGTTTTAATTGCTTCAATATATTGTTCAGCTATATGATCAACAAAATGAAGTTCAGCCCATTTTTTTCTCTTTTTTATCAGCTCTTCGGTGTATAAGGCATCAAGGCCTTCCAAAGAACGTTCTAGTCGTTCCTTTACAGTTTCTTTTGTCACAGAATCCAATATTGTCCCTGTAACATTTTCAATTACTGCTTCCGGCACACCGCCGCATCGTCCAGATATAACATATTTGCCGAATTGATTTGCTTCCATATAGACGATTCCAAATCCCTCAACTGTGTCATCATCCGGAATTTCTATGCTCGGCATTATGAAAATTGAACATTTTTCATATTGCTCAATTTTCTCCTGTTCAGAAACTCTTCCTAAAAACCTCACATGTTCTTCTAATGAAAGCTTTTTCACTAAATCCATTAGCTGACTTCCATATGGTCCCTCACCTACTATCACATATTCTAATTCCGGATATTTAATAAGTAATTCCGGCATAGATGCTATTACAAATTGAAAGCCTTTACGTTCTACAAGTCTGCCTATAGAAAGTATATGAAACCGCTCCATTTTCTTTTCTAAATTATTTTCTCCAAAATTTAAGCATGGCGGGTGAATTACTAAGCTCTTCTCTATATAAGAATCAAATTTTAGCAGCCTTCTTGTATATTCACTATTGCAAGTAATCAACGCAGCATTATCGAAAATTCTCTTATTTATTAAATCATAAATCCCTTGCTTGAATCCGTTTGTATTTCCCAGTGAATATATATCATTTCCATGAGCTAAAACTATATATTTTGTCCCTCTAATTTTATTCACAATTAACGCCGGAACCGCTTCCCAACAGTTCATTGCAATATTAATTGTATTTTGATTGTTACATTTTTTTATTAGCCATCTTAAAACGCCTAATACTGAATAAGATGTGGCTATTTCAATATTCGGGATCTTATATCTGGATGGCAATCTCCCTGTATATCCATTTACAGAAAATCTTTTTGAAAAGGAGCGTACAAAATAGTATGCTGTATTCTGAATTCCGCCATTTTCCGGATCCATATCCGAATTAAAAATATTGATTTGTTCAACCTGCATTCGTTCTTCCTCAGCCTCTATAAATTTGAGAAAATATATCAATCTGATGCTCAAGATCAAAATCTTTTATTGAACATCCCATTTTCTTCATTTCTCGCTTCACTCTATTCCTATCAGAAAAAGCACACAATTCTTCTGTCAATTCATCACTTTGTGGATCACAGTACACGCCATACCCTAATGTATCAATAATCTCTGGAATTCCGCCCCGATTACTCCCTATCGTTGGTAAACCATATTGTGCAGCTTCAATCACAATTCTTCCAAATGGCTCATCCCATACCGATGGTACTACCATTACATCAGCATCACTATATTCTCTTTCCATTTCTTTTGAACTGAGTTTTCCCTTTGTAATGATTCTCTGGTCTTCTGATGCATTGTGTTTTACAAATCTCATCAGTGGTCCGTCGCCACATATTACAAGCTTAATATTATCATTATCTATCTTCCGGAAAGCGTTTACCAGTTCTTTAACACCTTTTGTATCTGCAAGATATCCGGCAAACAAATAACTAATTTTTTCACTGTTACGTTTTGTCTTGGTATCAACTACTTCCTGAAACAGCTTATAATTTAAATTAATGCTATTGGGCACCACATTTCTTTTTGAATTCTGAAAATATCTTTCTTTTTCAAAGGTATTAAGTACAAATGCTGATGGCGCAGTAACTACATCAACATATTTATTGGAAAGTCTGCGAAAATGCATTCTGAATAAATATGTTAGAAATCTGTTTGTACGCCCCACTACTGTTGTCGGATCAAGTAGCCAGTAATCACGTAATGTATGCACAACTTTTATGCCTTTTTCATGAGCAAGTTTCCATACGCCATATGAAATCGAAACTGGATTATTCGTATGAATTACATCCGGATGAATTTTTTCAATGAGCCTCTTAATATCCTTTTGACTTTTAGGGTTAACCAAAGAAGACATCCCATTCATCACGCTATATCCTTTACTTCCTTGTGGTTCTTTCAGCCTTCTTTCATAAATTGCTTTTGAAAAGCCCCTGTAAATAGTTACACCATTAATATTTTCACATTTCAAAGCATCGGAAGAACTTTTGGAATCAAGCGTGTATACTGACACTTCATTTTTTTTGTGCGCCAATCCCTCAGCAAGTAATTTCACTGAATGTTCTGCTCCGCCTGTCATATTAGGATAATAATACATATTTATTATAAGAATTTTCATATCAAATACCCCATTTATATGGCATCGTTTCACCCCAGTTACTAATGTAGTAAGCATGAATATAGAAAAGTGCTAAAATTGCAATGACTGTGATTATAACAATTTTTTTATATTTTATATTTATAAGTTTTGAAAATATTGGTAAGGAAACGATCGCTGCTGGAAAAAATAAATATGTGACGCGTGCATTATTGGGTATAATGTTAGCAAGTAACGAAAAAGCCACACTTATATACTGAATCGCCGCATAAACATTATACTTTTTTTGTTCTGAATTCTTCCAAGTCTGATACGAAAGCAATGCAATCGCATATATAGCTGCTGATACTAAAATCAAGCTCCCTGTATATGCATTTTGGTCATAATAGTTGTTGAAATATCTATAATAAAAATTGAATCTCTGTGACAGATACATGAACAACATTCTAAAGATGGCAGAAGCCATGGGAAGAAAAAATAATGCTATAGAAAACCATTTAATTTTATTTTTAAAAAGATTATATGGAAAAATCAAAAGAACAAGATATAGCAGTGCAGTACTATGCATAGTTGCCGCTATCAGAATTATGATCCCTAAAATTATTCTGTTTCGAACTTGATGGGATTTATCAAACAGCAAATCCAGAAACAGGAACACCATTACAGATGCTGCTGTTTGTCTCATTATGTTTAATGACCAGTTAAAATACCCCGTCAAAAAGAATAGAGCAACCGGATAAACGTAAGCATATTGTTTCTGTCTTACAATCCAAAGCATCACTCCAACACTGATAAACACAGCATAAAACCAAATAATAAACTTTGGATTTTCTATCATATTAGCAAGTCTAATCACGAATATGCCCAGAATTTCCCGTTCTCTTCCTGTTGCTAAGTTGCCAAAGTCGTAATATGAAACCGAATACGCTTTATAATCTATTCCGACAGTATCCGCTCGAAATCCAGCAGCAATTGAAAATGGTATACTAATTATGAGTGCCTTTATCCATTCTATCCTTTTATTATGAAACCGTATTTTTACATTTTGTAACCCTTTCGCTAATAACAAGCTAATCAAAAACACACAAATATATACTGTCATTTGCTTTCTCCATTAGTGCAGAAATGTATTTAATCCCATAGGATTTACCCTATAATCCACATTTTTAGACCTTTCTCCAATTTTCCTTGCGGGAACGCCTCCCCATATTTCATAGGGAGGAATATCCTTGGTAACTACTGCTCCTGCAGCCACAACTGCGCCCTCGCCTATTCTTACATCCTGTAAAATAATGGCACCAGAAGCAATCCAAGCATAATCGCCAATTATAATCGGCGAAAAAGACGCCTCAAAAGTTGAACTATTTGGATCATGACTGCCTGTAATAAACTTTGTATAACTAGATATATTGACATGGCTGCCAATGTCGATTCCACCTCTGGCATCAAGCAAAACTCTTCCTCCGACGCTGGTATCTTCACCTATTGAAAGTCCGTATGGATAAATGAATTCTGTGTTCCTATATACCAGGGACTTCTTATCAATATTAGCCCCCAATAATCTACATACCCACATCCGCAAATGGCGGCTATGAAATTTTCCGATAAAGTCATTTAGAATAATAACAGATGCATAATACAGACATTTGATTATTTTATTTTTTTCTCTTATCCCATTAATATTTTTATTCATTGTTTCATTCATTAAAGAAATCCAGCAGGATTTTCGTTGTCCTTTCCCATTTATACTGCATTATAACCTGGTGTGCTTCTTGATTTTTTACGTCTTTTTTTGTATCTGACATTTCACCAATTTGAATCATTGATGCCATTAAATCATCTACACTATTATTTTTAAAATAAAATGCACCGTTTTTTAGAACTTCTGGCATAGAAGATGCATCTGATGACAGGACCAAAGTTTTAAAATACATCGCTTCAACAGGTGGAAGTCCAAATCCCTCGTATATTGACGGAAACACAAAATATGCTGCATGTAAATATATGTATGGCAAGTACTCATTCTTGACAAATCCTGTAAAATGTATATGTTTCGCACTTTCCTGATCGATTCCTGACATAATATCATCTACAAGCCATCCTTTACGCCCGGCCAGAACCAACTCTTTCCTAACTTTTCCATTTTTACGAAGTCGTACATATGCATCCAGTAAAAGGCTCATATTTTTTCTGGGTTCAATCGTTGATA
Organism: Lachnospiraceae bacterium; assembly: GCA_022796475.1. GTDB lineage: Bacteria > Bacillota > Clostridia > Lachnospirales > Lachnospiraceae > Caccovicinus. Next base: position 53,913 of record JAAWIS010000010.1, read on the forward strand.
AACATAGTATATAGCCTTTATCTTTTAGGCAAAATTTTTCACACACTTCTTTATCTAATTGCTCATTGTATTCAAAGTTCAGCAAATCCTCGGAGATTCCTGAATACACAACTTTGATTCTTTCTTTTTCAACATTCAAAATTGAAGAAATACGCTCCTTTGAAAACTTGGAAACGGTGACTATTTTCTTTTTTTCTTTTGCAGCCTTTCTATAGAGAATTTTAAAATACAAATTCATCCATGGTTTATCCGCCTGCGGACAATCCCAACTGCTCATGTCATGAATTGTTGTGATAGATTTTTTATTGAAAAACAAGAACGGAGCCGGGAATGCCGGAAAAAAATAGACATCCGCTTTTTCACCCAGCAAATATAACGGAAGCCATAACTGTGCCGCCCAAAGTTTATGTTTGGATTTGAAAACCTTTATCTTCACGTTTTGCCCGGGATTCAAGAATTCATCATGAATCTTATTTTTAAAAATAAGTACATATTCATTGCTTTTATCTTTCAGCATTTCCTTTGTTGTAGATAAAGCAAATTTTTCTATTCCAGAAAAATTGTCATCCAACGATGTTAAATCAACTACTATCTTCATCGTTTAACTCTCCAAACTGTTATCAATTTAATCATGTGTGTCTTTGAGTTCTATATTTCCATGCTAATTTGAATATTCTCATATCATCTACAAAATATCGCTTAAACATTCTCCTCGGATTATGAATAAATCGATAGAACCATTCCATACCGATTTTATTTACCCACTTTGGCGCTCTTTTTTGCTTTCCAGCGATGAAATCGATCGTACCTCCTATTGAAAATGACACCGGAATTTGATATGTAATCATGTTTTCATAAATGAAGATATCTTGCTTAGGTACTCCCATACCAACGAATAACAAATCAGCCCCAGAATCCATCAATATACTGTTAATATGCTCAAGCTCATTTTTATCTTTTTCAAACCCAAGAGGCGGCGAATAAGTCCCTGCTATTTTTAATCCAGGATACTTGGAAACTAATTTTTCGGCAGCAGTTTTTGCAACACCAGGTTCTGCTCCTAACAAGAAAACAGAGTAACCTTTGATAGCTGCAATTTCACATAAACGAGGGACTAAGTATGAACCGCAAATTTTTTCCTTAAACGGCCTTTTGTATAGCTTTCCAATCCATATCAAAGGATGACCATCTACCAAGAGCAGTTCTGCACTATTACAGATTTCCCTGAATGTTTCGTCATATTCTATCCTAACTATTTGATCAACATTAGGCGTTATCACATGGCAAACTTTTCGTTCTGATATACACTCCTCTATATGTCCAATTGCCTCATCCATTGAAACATTGTCGATATATGTATTCATGAATCTAACACGATTTAAAGGCATTACTTATTTCTCCAATACTCCAGCATGTCTGCTATTGTCTGTTTCATAGGTATCTGCTGAAACCAGCCGGTATCTCTCTTAATTTTTGTCACATCGCCGACAATAATTTTTTCATCTGTTGGGCGAAGAAGTTCAGGATCTACCTTAATTTTAAACTTATGGCCAATCTCTTCCTCAATCATTGATACGATATCTGACATCATATAAATATGTTGGGATGAAATGTTATAAACATCACCGGGGTTTCCTTTTTCTCCAAGAAGAAGTAATCCATTTACAAGATCTCTCTGATCCATAATTGCTCTGCGAGTTTCAAGATTGCCTACGCGAAGCTCATATACACCAGTCTTTTCAGCTTCTACCGCACGATATGTGAAGTCAGATGTAACATCATTAACTTTTCTTGTCCCAGTTGAATTGAAGATGCGTGCTCTTATGCAACGAATGCGGTCATTCATGAAATACTGAAAAGAAAGCAAATCCTGAGCAGCTTTACTTACTCCATATGGATGAAGTGGCTGAAGTTCTGCCGTTTCCTTTACATAAACATTGCCATCATCATTACCCTCACACAATTGGTTTAAAGTTTCGCCATACTCAGCGCTAGAGCATGCAACAACAACCATTGGATCATAGTTCCAATTTATTTTACGTGCAGCTTTTACTGCCTCATAAACATTAACTGTTCCGATAACATTAGTTTCGATTGTAGCCTGTGGCTGAAACCAGGAAACTGTTGGATAACTCTGAGCAGCAAGATGATAGATCTGATCTGGCATAAATTCCGTGATGATTCTTTCCACGTTCTGATAATAACGAACATCACATTCCCTCATTATGATTTCCTTAGGAATCTCATTGATATCTGTTGTCGGTTTATAATAAGTTCCCACCACATCATCTCCACGGTTATAAAGAAGCTCAACCATATGAGAGCCGACCATTCCGCCCGCGCCTGTTACTAAAACTTTCATTGTATTATTCATCCTTTCCAAAGAAATGATTTTCAAGCATCAAAGCCCAGTTCCTTCAGGCATTGAATTTCTCTTTCCCTGCTTTCTGTGATTATCCTCTGGGTGTGTACTCTTCCGGACTGTAATGAATAACTCTTGTACCGCCATTCTCAAATTGAAAAGGGACGTAAAGGAGATCATGCATTACTGCCATAACTTTTTCTTGATATTTAGGCTGTACATAAAATACAAGGAAACCGCCGCCGCCAGCGCCGAGAAGCTTTCCTCCAAGCGCTCCAGCTTCAAGCCCTTTCTGATAAAACTTATCGATGCTGTCAGTGGAAATAGAAGAACCTGTCTTTTTTTTGAGCATCCATGTATGATTAAGAAGACGGCCAAAATCGTCAAGATCCCTGTCTTTATCCGTAAGAACTGCTTCTGCCTCATTAACAAGTTCAAACATTTCTTTCAACTGAGCTTCTTTTTCTTTCACAGATACATTGTTTGCTTTCTGAACTTCAGAAGAGAAACGAGTGAATCCGGTAAAAAACATCATAAGATTACTGTTCAATCTCTTTTTACGCGCCGGACTAATGATTACCGGAAGTACCTCATAGCCATCTGAATTGAAATTGATTCTGTTGAATCCACCATAGGATGCAGCGATCTGATCTTGCCAGCCACCGGCTTCGTTGCAAAGAACACGCTCCAGGTAAATGGCCTCATTGGCAAGCTTCTTCTTATCTGCATATTTTCCCTTTAACGCATAAAAAGCATTCAGCATACCAACAGCAAAAGAGCTGCTAGTACCCAATCCAGATCTGGCAGGGAGATCCGCTTCGTAGGTCAAGCGCAATTCATGCATATCAAGCATCTTCATAGCATTCCGAATTGCCGGGTGCTGAATATCTTCTATATTGGCCACACGTTCTGTTTTTGAATATGTCAGTTCAGTACTATAATCAAAAAAACGAGGCAAATGGCGTACATTCACGTATGCATATTTATCAAACGTTGTGGACAGAACGGATCCACCATTTTTTCTAAAAAAATTCTCCATATCTGTGCCACCGCCGAAAAAAGACATTCTAAATGGTGTTTTTGTAATAATCATCTATCTATTTCTCCTCAAAGTTATAATTGCCAATCAACGGGTCCTCCAATATTAATCCTTCTGAAATAAATCTCTTGTGTAAACCTTGTCTTTTACATCATCGAGTATGCTGTCATATCGATTGGCAATGATTACATCCGCCTGCTTGAACTTTTCAAGATCATTCATGACCATTGATCCAAAAAATGTGCTGCCATTTTCTAAATTCGGCTCATAGAGTACTACTGTGGCACCCTTTGCCTTGATTCTCTTCATGACACCCTGAATGCTACTCTGACGAAAGTTATCCGAATTGCTCTTCATGGTCAGTCTATATACCCCAATGACACATTTCTTTTCCTCGTCAGCGCTGTAATCGCCACGGTTGCAGTAATCGTAATATCCGGCCAGCTTCAACACACGATCAGCAATGAAGTCTTTTCTTGTCCGATTGCTCTCTACGATTGCTTCAATCAGATTCTCTGGAACATCCTGATAATTTGCCAGCAGCTGCTTGGTATCCTTCGGCAAACAGTACCCGCCGTAACCGAAACTTGGATTGTTATAAAAATCTCCGACACGTGGGTCCAGACAGACCCCTTTGATGATCTGCTGCGTGCTAAGTCCCTTCATTTCTGCATATGTATCCAGTTCGTTGAAGTATGCGACACGCAGAGCCAGATAGGTATTGGCAAACAGTTTCACAGCCTCGGCTTCTGCAAATCCCATGAACAGTGTGTCAATGTTCTCCTTAATTGCCCCTTCCTGCAGGAGCTTCGCAAAAGTATGCGCAGCATTAACCAGCCGTTCATCATTCATATCAGTGCCAATGATTATGCGGCTGGGATATAAATTGTCATACAGAGCCTTAGACTCTCTTAAAAATTCGGGACTGAATAGAATATTCTTGCTTCCTGTTTTCTCCCGGATACTTTCCGTATAGCCAACCGGAATAGTGGATTTGATAACCATAATTGCTTCCGGATTATACTTCATAACCAGGCCGATGACATTCTCAACAGCATTCGTGTCAAAGTGCTGGGTAGAGGAATCGTAGTTTGTCGGTGCCGCGATTACCACAAAATCTGCAGTACGATATGCCATCTCTGCATCAAGCGTTGCGGTCAAATCCAATTCCTTCTCAGCCAGATATTTTTCAATATAATCATCCTGAATAGGCGATCTTCTCTGGTTGATTCGATCTACCTTATCAGGAACAATGTCTACAGCAGTTACTGTATGATGCTGCGCCAGCAGCGTGGCAATCGATAATCCTACATACCCAGTACCAGCAACAGCAATCTTCAAATCTTTGAAGGTTCTCATAATCATTTCTCTCCTCGTGCCACAGCCCCGATTTCCAAATTTTCTTGCGGCAGGCATATCACCTGCCCATTCTCCCCCTTTAATTTCCTCCTCAATACCCGCTGCACCGCTCCATCATCAATTCTTTTGCATACTGCTTCATGCTGCTTTCCTTCAAATCTTTCGGCGTCAGCTTCTTTTCAA
>JAAWIS010000100.1 GCA_022796475.1 Lachnospiraceae bacterium
CAAACCAGTAAGCCCCTTTTGGGGCTGTGCCGAAGTGAGGAAGCACGGATGAAGCCCTTTTAAGGGCGGCTGTAAATGTGGTGCAGTTGGCAGACCTTCAATGCGCCTTCCGGGCGCAAGCAGGTAATATCCCCTTATAGGGGCAGTGCAAGCCACCGGCTAAGCCGGTGGTCTTGACTATAGCTCCAATTCCTTTCGCTTATTCCGAATCAAGTAAATACCGAATGCGATAATCAGCAGTGCGGCGATGGACCGGGGAAGCAGATGGGAAAACCATGTAAAAACTTTCAGAAATCCCCATGAGATATTCAGAACATCAGAAGCAATATACATGAAAAAGTTATGCATGTTATTCCAGATAATGGACAGGCCCAAAAGGATCAGTACAATAGCAGTTGCTATCCGGTAGCGTTCCAGAAGAATTCGCTTGATGGCGGCAATCTGATAGATATGAATTAGGAAATCATCCTGGATTGCGTAAAATTCATCATCCGGCATGCTGTTTAAATTATGAGTATGGAAAAAACTGTAAAACCATACGACTGCACAAAATGAAATAGATGGAGGGAACAGGATCCCGGCTATGGCAAAGAGAAGGAAAAATGCAGACATAATGCTGATACCTTGTTTTAAAAATCCCAGATACATTTCGCCAGCTCCTGGAATCAGTGAACAGCAAAAAGTAAGAAATTTGCTTTTTTTCTTAGTCATGTAAAATACCTCCCTCTAAAAGTTCACTTGAAAAATCATAAATCGAATCGGAAAGCTGCCAAAACCTGGTCTTTAATTGCTGCTCCATATCCCTGTGAGGGAAAGTGACGAAATCCTGACTGGCAGGAAATGCCGATTTTGCCGAATCCGGGGGGGTGGTTTTGAACAGCGGCTGTTTCGGGAAAAATGGTGTTGTAAACAGCATTACGATAGCCCCAGCGGCAGCTAAACTTACCTTTATACTGTACTGGATCAGTTGGAACCTGCTGGAATGCTGCTGCTTTTCTGCTTTTTCCATAAGTGAAATTTCCATTTGAGGCGGCGCCGGAATCATTTGGTTTGCTTCCGTATCCTGAATGAAGTTCATAAACCAGTCGTCATCCTGACAAAGAAAAGTCAGTTCTTTCAAAGAGGTAGACTGGAGCGGCTGAATGTTTACAGGGGAATAACACCAATTTTCTATTTGAGGTTTCGATTGCTTATCCATGACATAAATCCTCCTTTCTCATTTTCTTTTTCAGCATACCCTTTGCACGATAAATCTGGGTTTGCAGTGTTTTTTTGTTTTTGCCCGTTTTTTCGGCGATTTCATTGATATCCATTTCGTAATAGTAATAGTCTAAAGCAGCCTGGCGGTAAGGCGGATCAAGCTGGCTGCAGCAATCATAAAGCTGTTTTCTCACTTCAGATTCTAAGGTTTCCTTTTCCGGGGAAGAACGGCTGTCTGGCAGGGAGGAGAAAAAAAGCTCCTCTGTTGGGACAGAGCGTCTTCCGGCACGTTTCAGATAGTCAATACATTTGTTGGTGGCAATTCGGCAAAGCCACGCCTTTTCGTTTTGTCCGTCAAACTCTTTCAGATGACGGTATGCAGAAAGAAAAGTGTCCTGTGTTAAATCCTCTGAATCAAAGTAATCCCCGGTCAGGCGGTAGCAAATGGAATATATTAAGTTTTGATATTGAGTCATCCAGCGTTCCAGTTGTTGACGAGGATTCAAAGGGGCCCCTCCTTTTCCACTGTTTTATCTTTCTGTTTCTTATTATAACGAAAGTTTGAGGAAATTATCTTCAATTTGTCAAATAATTTTACAAATAGGTTATCATCTGGAGGAAGGATGTGCATCCCGCATTGCAATCTTTTGGAAGGCATGATATAATAAAAAAAGCGAATTTGGCCTGTAATTAATTATGCCGTCGCTTAGAATTGGAGGGTAAAATGGATAAAAAAAAGATTTTTCAGGCGGTTGACCATACTTTGCTGACACAGACTGCTGTTTGGGCAGATATCAAACAGCTTTGTGATGATGCCATGGCTTACAAGACTGCCTCTGTGTGTATTCCGCCATCTTTCGTAAAGCGGGCGAAAGAATACGTAGGAAATCAGATGGCAATTTGTACGGTAATCGGATTTCCCAATGGATATCACACCACAGCCATTAAGGCAGCAGAAGCAAAAGACGCTTTGTCCAATGGTGCAGACGAGCTGGATATGGTAATTAACCTGGGAGATGTAAAAGACGGCTGTTATGAAAAGGTGGAAGAGGAGATTCGCCTTTTAAAGGATGTATGCAAAGACAAGATATTAAAAGTAATTATAGAAACCTGCCTTCTTACAGAAGAGGAAAAGATCCGCATGTGCCAGGTGGTAACGGCGGCGGGAGCGGACTATATTAAAACTTCCACAGGTTTTTCCTCAGCAGGGGCTACTTTTGAAGACATTAAATTGTTTGCACAGCATGTAGGGCCTGATGTAAAAATGAAAGCGGCTGGAGGAATCCATTCTTTTCAGGATGCAGAACAGTTTATGGAGCTTGGAGCATCCCGTCTTGGAACAAGCCGGATTATTAAGCTGGCAAAAGAAGAGGAATAAAAGAAATTGGGAAGCTTTCCCTTGAAAAAGTCCTTGAAAAAGATATTATACTGTTGTATAATCGTTACATGAAATAAAGCCATGTGAAAGTGTAATTCCTGGAATGTTCGATACTCTTACCTTATTTGAACCTACAGTTTGACATACGGGATTCCTATATTTTTAGGCGGATGCCAGGCCTCCGGTTTGAGTGGAAGGCAGAAGTCTAAGTGCGGTCACCCACCTAGCAAGGCTAGGCGTCAATTAGTAAGAAACGGCATTTTGGGGTTTACCAAGGATAAAAAGCAGCGAGCAATCGCTGCTTTATCTTTCGTGTTGGAAAGAATCCGGAAAATGCAGGAATATATGCAGAAAGTACCTTTGGTGTGTTATGGTCTGCAGAATTTCTGTCAGGCAGGTCAGGAGGTTACATATGGAAAGTGCTGAAAGAAAAGGGATGAAATATGGGTGAGGGTCATAAGTTTAAGGAATACATTTATTGGGGGATAACGGCATTCTGCGTCATTGCATCCAGTATTGCTTTTGGATATCTCCTTTTAAGAATCGAGCAGGTAAAAGCTTTTTTTGTGATGGTATTAACCATCTTAATGCCAGTGATTTACGGTGCAGTTTTGGCGTATCTGTTAGCGCCTGTATACAATTGGTGTGTCAGAAAGTCTGATTTGTGGCTAAAGCCATGGATCAGCAATCAGGAGAAACGCCTGGGAGCTGGAAAGTTTGCAGGAACTGTGGTGAGTTTGATCATGCTGGTTTTGGTAGTAGCAGGGCTGATTTCCATGCTTCTTCCTTTAATAGACAGTATCCAGAGTGTGATCGGCGCATTGCCGGGAAATATCAATAATTTTTTGGTGTGGGCACAGAAGATGCTGGATGATCATTCTGATATTATGGAACAGGTAGCTGTGTATACGGAACAGGCAATGGAGTGGGGGAAGAGCTGGGGAAAAAATGTGGTAGCCCCTAACCTGGATAAGATTATCAGCAGCCTTTCCAGCGGGATGTTCAGTATCGTAGTTTTGATTAAAAATATCCTGATCGGATTAATCGTCATGGTTTATCTCCTTAATATGAAGGACGGGCTTGTAACCATAGCGAAAAAATGTATGTACAGTTTATTTCCTGTAGTTTGGGCAAACCGTATCATTGATGAGGTCAGGTTTATTCACCAGGTATTTGGAGGATTCATTATCGGAAAGCTTTTGGATTCTCTGATTATCGGAATTATTTGCTTTTTCTGCATGAGTTTGATGAAAATGCCGTATGTGCTGCTGATCAGTGTTATAATCGGCATCACGAATATTATTCCATTTTTTGGGCCGTTTATCGGAGCAGTTCCATCAGCCGTTTTAGTTCTGCTGGTTAATCCCATTCAGTGCGTTTATTTTCTGATCTTTATTCTGCTGCTTCAGCAGTTTGACGGAAATATCCTGGGACCAAAGATTTTAGGAGAATCGACTGGGGTATCCAGCTTTTGGGTACTGTTTTCCATTTTGCTGTTCGGAGGGCTTTTTGGATTCTTAGGTATGATTATTGGAGTTCCTACTTTTGCAGTAATTTACCGTCTTGTATCTGACGGGGTCAAGGCTGCCTTAAGGAAACGAAAGCTTCCTACCGAAACTGCAGCCTATGAGGGAGTAAGTTATATTGATGCAGAAAAAATGGAAATTCGCTCCAAAGGATCCGAACAAGCAAAAGCCAGAGATTTGAGGAAAAAAGGTCCTAAGATAGGAAAAACTAATAAAAAGCAGGATATAAAATGACGGGATTAACAAAACTGAGGCTCAGCAGAGGGGCATACAGGGATAAGAAAATAGTTCTGATACGGATTATGGGGATCCCGGTACTTATATTGATTTTAATACTTGTGATCTTGCGCTTAGAGCCTGAAAAGCCAGGGATTTCCAAAGCGCAGGCAGCAAAGGCAGCAGCTCTTTTTGCAGTTTCCAGAGAAACCTGCCTTCAGTATCAAAAGGAGTCAGCAGGCTCTCATTTTCAGGAAAAAGAGCAGAACAACTGGTATGTGCCATATATGGATTACCTCTATGATCATGGGGGATTAGATGAAACTGATACGAAAGCTTCAGCGAAGCTTGCCCAGAAAGATATGACTTATCAGGAAGCCAGCAGATTAGCTGGATTTTTGGGAAAACAGTATCAGGAGCGGGTTAATTTAAACCGGAGTAACCGGGACAAAACATATCCGGCAGATCTTTGGTGGCAGATTTATGAAGATGCTGTCCGGGAAGCCGGACAAAATTGGGAAAGCCAGGGGATAAAGGGAATTGAAATCCTTGATGTGATTCTCTATGGAACACCGGGAAATGTGGAAACGGCTCCTGGCTGGACCTGCTTTACCAGCGATGGGGATTTCCGGTTTGAGGGACTGGCTTTGGATGCATATTTGGATCAGAAAATCCGGATTTACGTCCGGGACGGCGAAGTGGCTGGAGTAGGAAGACTGATATCTGAACATGCAGTTTACGAAAATGTATGGGTGGATTCCATTGAAGACGGAGTGTTGAATATTCATACAGGATCCATTACACGGCAGTTTCAATCTCCTGCTGATGGGCCAAAGACGGAAGAACTGGTTCATAATGTTGTGGACTTATATTTAGAAAAGGGGGATCTGAAGCGGATCACGGTGAAAAAAGACCGAATCCGTGGAACTGTGATTTCAGTTGATGATCAGTTCATTGAAATTGAAGGCTATGGTAAGGTGGAAATGGCTCCTGGCTTCCGGGTATACAAAGTGTACGGAGATTATGAGGAGCAGGATCGGTCCGATATCCTGGTGGGATACGATTTGCAGGAATTTGTAGCAGCCGGCGGCAAGCTGTGTGCGGCCTTAATTATGCGTCCTTTTAGTGCAGAGCGGATCCGGGTACTTTTAATGAATAACGAGTTTCAGTCTATTTTTCATAATCAGGTAACGCTTACCATTACCTGCGGAGGAACCATAAATTATGGGGAAACAGAAGAAAAACTTCAGGCTGGCGCTCCTATCACCATTCAACCGGACGACGAGCGGCTGAAGGAGGGAAGAATGGTAATTACCCCGGATTCCCTTACTAACAGCATCCGGATTGACAGTTTAAATAGGAGTCACGGTGTTCCGGTTTATGATGGGATTTTGGAAATCCGGAAGGAAGGAGATCAGCTTGTGCTGGTAAATGAGCTTTTGCTGGAGGACTATTTAAAGAAAGTAGTGCCCAGTGAGATGCCTTCCAGCTATGAAATGGAGGCTCTGAAGGCTCAGGCTGTCTGCGCCAGGACTTATGCTTACCGTCAGATTATGGGAAACAGTTACAGTCAATATGGCGCCCATGTGGATGACAGCACCAATTATCAGGTTTACAACAACGTAAATACGGCAGATTCCACAAATCAGGCAGTAGATGATACCTGCAAAAAGCTGCTCTTTTATGGAGATGAGCCGGTGGAAGCCTATTATTATTCTACTTCCTGTGGCCATGGGACTGATGCAAGTGTGTGGGGAGGGGATGGTTCTCTGCTCCCATATTTAAAGGCGGCTGAGCTGCGGGACAGAAAACGGTGCCTGGATCTTACATCCAACAGCGCCTTTGCAGAGTTTATAAAAAATCCGGATATCCCTTCTTACGATTCCGGGTATGCCATGTACCGCTGGACAGCTCTTTACAAAGGGAGCACTTTGGGCAATAAGCTTGGACTGGGGCGTATTGATTCCATTTCCATTGAAGAGCGGGGGATTGGCGGAGTGGCGAAAAATATGGTGGTTACAGATGAAACTGGCAATCAGAAAACATACAAGAACCAAATGGAAATCCGCAAGGCATTGGGAAGCAAAGATCTGGAAATCATGCAGAAAAATGGAAAGGCAGCAGAAGGGATGAGCCTTCTTCCCAGTGCTTTTATTACCATAGAAGAGATTGGAACGGCTAAGGATGGAAGCAAACTGTTTCAGATATGGGGAGGCGGTTACGGCCATGGTGCCGGAATGAGCCAAAATGGCGCTCAGGGAATGGCAAAGGAAGGGAAAACTTATGAAGAAATACTGAATTTCTTTTATGAGGGTGCCGAATTAAGAGAAAGCGAATCATAGCTCAAAAGAAAAAAAGGTTGTGGCAAATTCAGCATTTTCACAGCATATAGCAGAACCTGTTGGGGATTTCGTACTTCAAGATTCATGCAATGAAGTACTGGTGTCTTGACTATATGTTGTGATTTTGCCAGTTTGCCACAACTTTTTTACATGCTGCCTTAACCTGTATCAGAGATTAAAAATCCGTTTCCGTATGGGAAGACCAACTAAAACTGCTAGAATTGTAAGCAGAATATCTTTTGGAACAAAGGCAGTTAACGAGTATATGAAGATACCGGAAACGGATTGATCTCCGGCTAAGGCAGCCCACTGAAGTCCTCCGGCAGTTTCCACGATAATAAGGCCCAGAAGCGAAAACAGGATAATAAAGCCGGTTTTTACATATTTATTTTCTGCTTTAGGCTTTATGCCGCTTAAAGCGGCTAAAAAAGGCCAGGCCCATATGTAACCTCCTGTAACTCCTGTCAGGACGCCGAAACCGCCGCGGAAATTTGCAAAGACTGGAAGCCCAACAGCACCTAATAATATGTATGTAATGGCAGCAAAGAGGCCTAAACGCCATCCTAAGACTACCCCCACTAAGGTTACGCCAAAAACCTGAATGGTAATCGGCACGCCGGTGGGCATCGGAATGGAAATCTGAGAAGTAACAGCCAGAACAGCGGCAAACATTCCGCCTAAAACCAGTTCTTTCGTAGAAAAAAGATGTTTTGCAGAAGAAGAACCTGTAACTGTAGGATTTGTACGCATAAGAGAAAGCTCCTTTTCTAAATGTTATGATGTTGAGGTCAAAAGGTTTAACATTTTCAGTGATAGGTATACCATGTTTCTGCACAAATGTCAACTAAATAAAATAAAATAGTTAACATTTTGATGCTGTTTGATAGATTTTGCTTTTAAATCTGTCTTTTTTAGTGCATTCGGGTTTGTATTAGCGGTATTATGGAGCGTGTCAGAATGGTGAATAAACTGCTTCAGCAGGAAATTGCGCGGTTTTTGTCGATTTTTATATTACAAAATTATTAAATCGTATTGTCTTTTTGTTTAAAAAGTATTACTATAAAGAGAGAGGAAATCAAGGAGGCTTCCTGCCTGAATGTTAAATAATTGAAAGACTTAAGGAGGAAATATGTTTAATTCAAAGAAAAAACCCGATGTGGTAAATACAAGCATTATCAACACAATTATTGGCGATAATTCAAGAATAGAAGGTGTATTGTATGCATCAGAGTCAACCAGGATAGACGGTTTGCTGCAGGGTAAGATCTTATCCGAAAGCTCTGTGATTGTAGGAGAGCATGGTACGGTAAAAGGTGATATTAATGCTGTGGAGATTCTGGTGGCAGGAACTGTATATGGGAATTTAACAGCTACACAGCGGATCGAGATAACAGAAACCGGATGCATTTTAGGCGACTTGATTACAAAGACCCTGGTTATTGATGAAGGCGCTTCCTTTAAAGGAAACTGTACGATGGAAGTTATGGAGGAGAAAAAGATTTCCGGCGATCCTGTACATACAGATACACTGTTAAATGATCCCAGTTCCGGAGATCAACCGAAGGATGATGAAGAAACCGCTTCAAAGGAAGCTGCTGCAGCAGGAAATAAGTCGAAAAAATAATCTGAGTTTTCCGGAAAAAGGAGAGAGCGATTATCGATGAAATGGAAAAAATTTAAAAAAGAACGAATTTCATTGAATTATACGGTTATGCTGCTTCCTCATTCCCAGAAAAAACCAATTCATTTTAAAACACCAGTTTGGACCTTTGGACTGTTTTTTTTAGGAATCCTGGTTTTAAGCGGTGCCTGCCTCTTTTTTGCAGGTTCCAGGCATCAACTGAATCAGGTGCGGGAGGAGAAGGCTAAGCTGGAGCAGGAATGGGAAGAATTGGCTTCCCAAAAGCAAATGGCAGATATCGAAAATGAGATATTAAAACAGGCCAGGGAAACCCAGGAACAGGAGCTGAAAGAACTGGAGCAGAAAACAAGAGATACCCTAAAAGAACTGGAAGATTTGGTAGAGCGGGAAAGCCAAATTCGCCAGGAACTTGGTCTTCAGCAGGTATCGCCAGAAGACGGCAGCCAGGAAAGCCAGACATCAGAGGAGGAACCAGAACCATCCGATACTGATCATGACACCGGCCATGACCCTGATACAGAAGCTGCCGGCAGGGAGGAAGGCGTATCACGGGAAAGCTCTTCTATGATCGTATATACGGCGGCAAGTGAAATACTTCCCCAGTATACTGTGATGATTGCAGAAGATAATGCCAGTTTTCAGGGGATACAGTCTGAGTTAGCTTTTCTGCAAAACAGCTTAACCGAAAAATCCAATCAGTACGATCGTTATTTAGCTACGATAGAGGAACAAAAAGAGGCCCAGGCAGCAGAGATTGCCAGAAGAAAGGCACTGCGGGAAGCGATTGTGTCCCGGGCTCTTCAATATGTTGGAAATGCTTACGTTTATGGAGGCAATGATCCGAATACAGGAGTGGATTGTTCCGGTTTTACCAAATATATTTTAGGGAATGTGGCAGGTGTTTATTTAAACAGAACCGCTGCTTCCCAGTCTTTACAGGGACAGCCTGTTTCTATTGATGAAGCCAGGCCAGGTGATTTGGTATTTTACAGTGATGGAAGCCGTGTGAATCACGTAGCCATTTACATGGGAAATGGAAGAGTGGTTCATGCTTCCAATGAACGGATCGGAATCACTACCTCTGATATGTACTATCGGACTCCTACCAAAATTGTGAATATGCTGGGAGATTAGTATACTGTCTGAAACATGCTTTTTGGCAGCTTTGCGTTTTGATTTGTGCCAAAGGGCAGGAAGCTGGCCAGATTGTTTCCATATGAACGCCGCTTCAGGCTGGGTTAAGTGTATTTAGGCCCAATCAGTAAGAAGAATAACAATCAAAAAACTGCTGCAAACTCTTTTGAGCCTGCAGCAGTTTTTTGCTTACTATGAAAGTCCTGCCGCCGATTAGGCGGCCTAAGTTCAGGGATTCCAAGTGCGCCCGCCACACTTTCCTGTGTGGTGGTGCGTCTGCTGACGCAGACGCGCTCCGGCGCGAGAGTCCGGCTTGCCGGACTCTTTGCTTTTGCGTTTTCAGATGTATCTGGTACTGTCTAATCCATCAGCATTTGTCAGTAATAATTCCTAAAAACAGAAAGATGGGATATAAGTAGCTGGCTCCGAAGGTTCCCAGTTTCTTTGGTCCGGCTACACGGCCATCCCGCAATTGAACAGCAATGGCTTTGTGAAAAGACAAAAGAACGGTAGATTTCGTAATTGATTTGTCTTTTCGGGATACGAACATTTCATAGCCTTTTAAAATATAGGAAAATTCCAGATTTTTTGCTGTAAAAAAGGAATAGTTCTGAAACGTTTCCAAGGTACTCCAAAGAAGGTGGTCCAAAGCATTTTGTGAAGAGCTGGAAGATTCTTCATGTTTTTTTGCATGTGCGGAAGGGGTGGTATATTCAGAATCGTTAGATTCTGCTTCTGGTGAGGCGGCTTTCATGCCTTTTTCCTCTTCACATCCTGCACGGTTCCTTTTTAACTGGCACATTTCCTGATTAACTGCTTCGGCAAGGCATTTTAAGGCGTCCTGCTGTTCCTGGCTTAAGTTATCTGGCATGGGATTCCCCCTATCGTGTTGTTTTCCGATACAAATATACCGGAAGGCCTTGTTTCATCTTGCGGCTGGCTTCTCCATAAATCAGAGGAAGGGCATATTCTGTAAATTCACTGCTGACATCTGTGCCGTGACGGATGATCCAGTCAGCAGGAAAAGATTTTTCCTGATTACAGATTTTTGCCACATCTTCAGCCGTACAGTTACAGCAATATTCACCAGTACTGCTGGTGGTTCGTTTAAATGAAATCATTTTTCCGCTTAGTCCCCTTAAGGCTGCTGACATTCCTTCCCTGCCAGCCTGGGCTGCCTCTTCTACATCAGTAAGGGAAACTATCATGCCGGAACACCGCTGACTGATATTCAGTTCAACAGAACGTACTTTCACTCCAAACTGGTTCCGCACATAAGATTCCAGTACTTTTCCAGCCCCGGTAAGCATCTTATGGCCAAAACTGTCAGTACCGGCTGTATTGCCGTACTCACAGATAAACGTTCCGTTATGATCGGATATGCCCTCTGAAATACAGATGATCACATTGGGCTGACGGTCAAGAGCAGCCTTGACATCCTGGGAGAATTGACGGAAATCAAAATTTGCTTCAGGAAGGTAAATCAGCAAAGGGTTATCCACAGCTTCTTTTCGGGCAAGAACACTGGCGGCTGTAAGCCATCCGGAATGACGTCCCATTATTTCTACAATCGTGACAGATTTCTGACAATATACGGATGCATCCAGAACAATTTCTCTGACAGTAGATGCAACATACTTAGCAGCACTGCCGTAACCAGGGGTATGATCGGTACAAATCAGGTCGTTATCAATCGTTTTAGGAATTCCGATAAAACAGATATCACTGTTATGCTGCTTTCCATAACAAGACAGTTTGCTGACCGTATCCATAGAATCATTCCCGCCGATATATAAGAAATAGCCTACATTCAGAGATTCTAATTTTTGGAAAATTAAAGGGTAAAGGCTGGAAGATAAATCATCCGGCAGTTTGTAGCGGCAGGAACCCAGATAAGAAGCAGGAGTGGTTTTTAGAATTTCCAGCTCCTCTGCTGTAAGGGTTTCCGATAAGTCCATGAAATCATCATGAATCAAGCCTTCAATGCCGTGGATCATTCCATAGATCCGGCTGATTTTATCGGGATGGTCAAGGCCTTCTTTTATTACTCCGTAAAGGCTGGCATTGATTACTGCTGTGGGGCCGCCAGATTGGCCGACCATTATAGTTTTCTTTTTTTCAGTTATCATAGTATTTTACTCCTTTTTGTATCTATTGATTATACACAGAAAATGGACAGGACTCAATGCTTTTTTACAAATTAGGTCTAAGATACAAAATTTTTGAAATGATGAAAAGAAAATGTATATTCTAAGAAGGAATGGTAATACTGTAAATGTAAACAAAAGAGAAAAGAATAACTACTTATCCTCCCCTTTTTAATCGGTTTCGGTACAAGGATGTATCGGAACCGATTTTTTTGCCGTAAAATCAGGATTTTCGTAAGGTGGGCTT
>JAAWIS010000011.1 GCA_022796475.1 Lachnospiraceae bacterium
CTTTACACACATTGATGTGCCGGGAATTGGTATCGCTCCTGCAGATTCTTCGCATTTTTTCCGTATAATCCAAAACCATGGCATCGTGCAGGCTCCGCAGCCCTTCTATCGTATGGATGTCATCCAGCTTCTGAATGTAAAAATCACTCATCCGGAAAGCCAGTTCCAGTTCCATTCCTTTTTGCTTACACATGCGGGTAATCATTGCTGTTGTAATCACAAAATGGTACTTTAAATTGGTAATGGGATTCCTGGAAAGTACGCCTACCCCGTCGCTGTCCAAAAAGCGCTGCTGTTCACAGTTTTTCTTTACCACATCGACATCACCATTGGTCACGGCCTGGTAAAATAAATATTCTTCAGTGGGGGGCCGATGTTCTACCTCGTCAATTTCATCTTCTGCCTCTAAAAGAAGCCATTCATTTTGATAACTCATAATATATATTTTTCCTGAACCCCTACGCTTGCCGGGAATTTCCCCCAAATTTTCCGACCTGCTTGATCGCGTTTATACGCGTATGTACCCTCAGGAATCCTTGTAAAGACATGTTCTGTTTTGTTTAACCGTTCTTTCTGGAACCAATATTTTACAAGATTTTTAATAGCTTGATCAATCATTTCCCAAATTCTCCTCGTTTTTTCTGGATTAGGTGCTGCAAAGCCGCGAAAATCACACAACATATAGTTTCAGTATCAAAAGATTTCTGCTATATACTGCAGGGATTCAAAACTTTGCAGCTCCCATCTGGCTGTCTTATGTCAGACAGTACTTGCCTCTGTTTCAGCTCCTGTCCCTTTAACGATTTCCCAGATTTCATCGTCAAATATCTTGTCTTTGTAATAATATTTTCTGTCATCTTCTGTAATCTTCCGGATTACCCTGCAGGGGTTGCCGGCCGCCACGACTCCTGCCGGAATGTCTTTGGTGACAACGCTGCCAGCGCCGATTACCGTATCAGAGCCGATAGAAACCCCAGGCATCACCACACAATTTCCGCCAATCCATACCCGATCCCCAATCATAATCGGTATCCCGTATTCGTACCCCGATTTTCTGCTTTGAGGGTGGATCGGGTGACCGGCGGTATAGAGAGAAACAAATGGTCCAAACATTACATCATCGCCAATTGTAATTTTGCCTACATCAAGCATGGTGCAGTATGCATTGGCATAAAAGTTTTCGCCTAGCTGAATATGGATTCCATATTCACAGTGAAAGGGCGGCTCGAAATACATGCTTCCTTTATGTACGATTCCAGCTTCTTTCAGGCATTTCATGCCTTGTTCGATATCAAATGGCATATATTCGTTGTACTGGCGGATGATGCGCTTTGTTTTCAGTTGTTCCTCCATAATGGACTGGTCTGAAATATATGCCAGGCCCTGATCCCTTCTGGTTTTATTATCCATAATTCTTACTCCTTTAAATACAGTTTTCAGTTTTAAAATACGTTAATTGGCCTGTGTGCCAGGAAACAGCAGGCTGACTTTTATAATGATACAATGAAATATGGAAAATATCTATCACTTTTTCGTTTCATTTTATAACAATCAACTTTTTAATTACAAATGTATTTTTGTGATATTCAATGAAACCCTCTTGCTTCATTTTCCCTAATTCCTTTGATAAAGCGCTGCGGTCTAAGTTTAAATAGTCAGCTAATTGCTGCCGGTTAAAGGGAGATACAATTTTTGCGCTTCCCTGCTGGGAAACAAGCTGCGAAAAATAGGACAGAAGCCGTCCTCGTATGGTTTTTGGTGAGGTGTGCAGGCAGCGTCTGGAAAGCTGCAGGCTTTTTTGGGCGCTGATCGCAACAAGATTTTGAATTACCTGATTTTGCATGGCACAATCCCTGCAGGGTGCAAATAATTTCGGCACATTGATAAACAGAATTTCACAAGGCTCATTTGCTTCCGCTTGGATCATCAGAGGCTCCTTGGGAATACAGGCATACGCTTCTGCAAAGACATCGCCTGCCTTAGCAATGCTTAAGATGCTGTTATTTCCCCAAATGTCATTATGGCCAATTTGGACGCTTCCGGAAAGAACCATACCGATATTATGGGTGATGGTTCCTTCTTCATATATCACAGCCCCTTTCTTGTAGCAGGCTGTCAGAAAGCCAAGGCGGTCTGCCATACCGGAGATATCTTCTGCCAGGCAGCCTTGAAACAAGCTGGTTTTTGAAAGAAAGTCAAAATTCATAAAACTCCTGATTTTGTGGTTATAACCACATACTTTTTTCGGTGATTGTATTATAATGACAGCACAAAGTCAAGGAGGCCACAAGTATGATAAGGAAAATTATAAAAATTGATGAAGAAGCATGTAATGGCTGTGGTGCATGTGCCCAGGCCTGCCATGAAGGCGCTATCGAAATGATTGACGGCAAGGCAAAGCTTACACGGGAAGATTATTGTGACGGACTGGGCGACTGCCTGCCGGAATGTCCCTGCCATGCCATTACGTTTGAGGAGAGAGAAGCGGCTGCCTATGATGAGGGGGCAGTTCGTGCAGCAAAACAGGAGAAGGAAAAAGCTCCACAGAAACCTGCTCATGTGAGTTCACAGCTTGGACAATGGCCCTGTCAAATCAAGCTTGTTCCGGCAAAAGCTCCCTATTTTCGTCAGGCTGATCTTTTGATTGCGGCAGATTGTACCGCATATGCCTATGCAAATATTCACAGTGACTATATGAAAGGAAAGATTACGCTGATTGGATGCCCAAAGCTTGATGGAATTGATTACAGTGAAAAGCTGGGGGAAATTATAAAAAATAACCAGGTAACAAGCATAACGCTGCTTCGCATGGAAGTTCCCTGCTGCGGAGGGCTTGCGGCAGCACTGAAGAAGGCGTTGGAAAGCAGCAGCAAACAAATTCCTGTACAGATTGTAACGGTGTCTGTTGATGGAAAGGTTTTAGTGTGTTAAACTTCATTTTCGCTGTTGGCATATTCTGATTTGCGGTATGTTTTCAGGGGTTCCTTTTGTGATATGTCACTCCCTGCGCTGCTGAACGGCTTCTGTCCTTTTCTTACCAACGGTTACCTGCATCTGTTAAAAAGCAATTTACAGACACGATCTCGAAAAGAATCCTGTGCGGCAGGATTCTTTTTTGCTTTTTATCTGGTAACTATTCGTAACGGCAATGAGTGGAATAGAAGAAATTTTAGGGCATTGGATAAGTTTGTGCGTAAGTACGAAAAAATAACCGAATAAATTAAAAAAATATACAAATTTGATAGACAGCCAAGTTGACAACTTGGCAGCCATGTGTTAATATGTATCTATAAAGCACAGGAAATAGGACGGTCAGTTGGACGAATGGCCTACTGGCTGTGGAAAAGGAGGAAATTTTGGAAAAGAAGAAGATGATGCATATCGGGCTTAGTCCCAATGATATCGGACGTTATGTATTTCTGCCGGGTAGTCCGGAGCGTACTGAAAAAATTGCCGCCCATTTTGAGAACCCAAAAGAAATCGCTTATAACCGGGAATACAGAACCTGGACCGGAACTCTTTTGGGGGTTCCGGTAGCCGTAACCAGCACCGGCATCGGAGGCCCTTCTACAGCTATTGCAGTGGAAGAACTGTTCCAGTGCGGGGCGGATACGATGATGCGGGTAGGAAGCTGCGCCTCTACATCACCGAAGGTTCATGCAGGAGATATTGTGATTCCAAACGGTGCTGTCCGCATGGAGGGAGTAGGAAACCATTATCTCCCTGTGGAATTTCCGGCAGTTCCGGATTTTAGTATGGTAAAGGAAATTGAGGCGGCAGCAGTCCGGTCCGGGTATCCCTATAATATCGGAGTTACGATCACAAAAGCTTCTTTCTATTCTCAGACGGCTCCGGAAACAAAGCCGGTTGCCAAGGAACTTAAGTACCGCTGGGAAGCTTATGAAAAGGGAGGCGCCACTTCCACCAGTATGGAATGTGCTCCGCTGTTTTTAATCGGCGCCGCCTTAGGGATCCGCACATCCTGCGTGATGGTAAGCGCTACCGACTACAAGCTGTACGATGATCAGGGGCGGAAACAGCCCTTAAAGGATTTGGAAGAAAGGGCCATAATAGTTGCAATTGAGGCCATGAAGGGGATGATCCGCAGGGATCAGGAGGCTTAAAAGAAACGGGGTGGACTAGATGACTTGTGAAGGATGGCCGTTGCTGGAAGAGAAGAATATACCCTTTTACGTACAGATTTACGATATTGTATTCCGAATGATCCAGGAAGGGGAGCTGAAAGAAGGGGATGTGCTGCCAGGAGAAAACCTGATGGCTTCTCACTGGAATATCAGCCGTGCTACCGTCCGGATGGCAGTGCGGAAGCTGGAAGAAGACGGATTTATTTACAAGATGCAGGGGAAACGGACCACAGTTGCTCCCTCAGTAAGCAGGCTTGACAATGGACTTCAGTGGTTATCCAATCCTTGCATTAATAGCTGTGTGGCATCCATAACCCGTATTTCTGCCAGAGCCCAGCTCCAGCAGAGCGGGGAATATGTTGCAAAGCAGCTTGGACATCACAACAAAAAATTTGTGATGGGGACCATTGATACCGATTATTTTTCCGGAGATGAGAGGACAGCCTCATCCGTGTGTATTTTTCACAGTAATATGCTGGAAACGTGGAATTTGTCCCTGGACGATGAAGAAGCCTTAAAAGAAACTGTTACTAAAAAGGTTTATCAGGCGGCAAAGCGGTCCCGCCTTAGTTTAAACGTTATGTCAGCGGAAGATGGCAGCCAGGAAGCAGGCGGTATGCCAGAGGAACGGCTGAAGAATCCAGAACAGCAGGGGATTATCGTTATGGAAGAGGTTTTGCTGGGGGAAAACAGTGAACCCATTGCTTATTGTAAGTATTGGCTGAATGGGAACTGGTATCGGTTTGCCCTGGATCGAAAAAGCATGATGTAACATATTTAAGGGCAAAGGCGTGCCTGCCCGTAATTATTAAGATTTTACCAACAGGAGGATAATGAAATGAGAAGAAAAATAAGTCTTGTACTTGCAGCAGCAATCGCAGCAGCTTCTTTAGCCGGATGCGGCGGTTCTAAGCCTGCTGCTGAAGGAACCCAGGCAGAATCAAAGAACCAGGAAGCAGGGGAAACAAAGGAAACGAAAAAAGCAGAAGAAGCCGGCGGCGGACAGGAATCTGGCGATCCCATAAAAGTAGTTTATCTGGTTAACGGAAATCTGGGAGATAAAGGATTTTACGATTCTGCAGCATCTGGCATCAAGATGATGGAAGAAAAACTTGGGGCAGAAACAAAAATTATTGAAATGGGCCGCGATGAAACCAGCTATGAAGGCAATTATCTGGATGTTTCCGAACAGGATTGGGATATGATCATTTCCGGAACCTGGTCGGTAAAGGAATTAGCAGAAGAAATTGCAGCACAATTCCCTGAGAAAAAGTACATGTTTTTTGACGGAGAAGTAGATTACGGCGTAGTGGTGGATGGAAACATGATGGGCGTTAATTACTTTTCCAACCAGGGCGCATTTATGGCAGGATGCCTGGCTGCAAGCATGCTGGAGTCTGGCGACGAAAAGATTGATGCTTCCAAGAAAGTTCTTGGTTTTGTAGGCTCTATGGATACTGCTAATATTAATGATTTCCTGGTAGGATATCTGGAAGGGATCCGCTATGTTGATCCGGAAATTAAAGTGATGACTTCCTACGTCGGATCCTTTGAGGATGTTTCCAAATGTATGGAAATGACCACACAGCTTTATAATCAGGGAGCACAGATCGTGTATGCGCCGGCTTCTCAGAGTATTTTAGGAGCAGTGACTGCTGCTTCCAACAGCAATAAATATTTAATTGCCTGTGATCAGGATATTTATGCACAGCTTGCAGAATCCGATCCGGATTTGGCTCAGGTAGTTCTTTCCTCCAGTTTAAAGAATGTGGGAGATTCTCTGTTTACGGCTGTGGAAGGCTTTGTAAACGGAACTATGACTACCGATCAGAACTATACCATGGGTCTTGACAGCGGAGCGGTAGGCTTGGCAAAGAATGAAAACTATGAAGCCAACGTACCGGAAGACATCCGCAAGGAGATGGAAGAAATTGAGGCAAAAGTAATCAGCGGCGAGATTAAAGTGGGAACGGCATTCCAGATGTCCACAGAAGAAGTGGCAGCTTTAAGGGATGAGATGAAGCCGTGATCCGGTAGGTAACCAGGCAGGGCTTTTGAAACGGCAGTTATGACCGTGCAGAAAGCCCTGCTTTTTTGGATCATCAGAATGGATTTGAATGAGGATACCGCCTTGCCGTATTTTCATAGAAATGGAGTTAAGACCGATGGCAGAAGCATTGCATATGAAACATATTGTAAAAGTATATCCAAATGGCGTTATGGCAAATAAGGATGTTACGCTGTGCATTAATCAAGGGGAAATCCATGCCCTTTCCGGTGAAAACGGAGCAGGAAAGTCAACACTGATGAAGATTCTTTTCGGGGAGGAGCAGGCTACCTCCGGCGAAATTTTTATTAACGGAAAACCGGTTTCCATCACCTCCCCCCAGCAAGCTATAAGTTTGGGGATTGGTATGGTGCACCAGCATTTTATGCTGGTTCCATCTCTGACAGTGACTGAAAATATGATCATGGGGATCGAGCCGAAAAAAGGGATTTTAATTGATCAGAAATATGCCAGGCAGCAGGTGGAAGAGATTGGGAAAAAATATAATCTTTATATTGACCCGGACAAGAAAATCTGTGATCTGACCGTTGGCCAGAAGCAGAAAGTAGAGATTTTAAAAGCATTATTCAGAGGGGCAAAAATTTTAATTCTGGACGAGCCTACTGCTGTGCTGACGCCTCAGGAAACGGCGGAACTGTTTGAAGAACTGAAACATTTGAGAAAGAACGGATATACCATTATTTTTATCTCCCATAAGCTAAATGAAGTAAAAGAACTATGTGACCGGATTACTATTATCCGCCGGGGCGTTACAATGGGCGTACATGATGTGGCAGGAGTGACAGAGGAAGACATTTCACGGCTGATGGTAGGGCGGGATGTGGTGCTTAAGATTGAAAAAGAACCGGCTAAACCAGGAAAGCCTCTGATTCGTGTAAAGGATTTAAAGGTAATTGACGAAAACGGCAGCATTTTCTTAAATGGTATTTCCTTTTCCCTGCGGGAAGGGGAGATTTTAGGGATTGCCGGAGTAGAGGGGAACGGCCAGAGCGAACTGGTAAAAGCTATTACCGGGATGGGCGGTTTTACATCAGGAACAGTGGAAATTAATGGTCAGAACATTGCCGGAAAGTCAGTGAAAAAGATTCGGGATTTAAAGTTAGCTCATATCCCGGAGGATCGGATGTCCTCTGGTGTGGCCTCTAAGCTCTCGATTACGGAAAATATCATTGCAGACAAATTAAACTGGATCCGGTTTTCCAACAAGGGAGTATTAAAGAAAAAAGCCATTCGGGAGTATGGGGAAGAGATGGTGGAGGATTACCAGATCTTCTGTAAAAGTCAGGATGTGGAGATCGGAAGTCTTTCCGGGGGAAATATCCAAAAGGCTGTACTGGCCAGAGAACTTTCCGGCAGCCCGAAAGTGATTATTGCCAACCAGCCGACAAGAGGGGTGGATGTTGGCGCTACCGAATTTATCCGTCAGCAGCTTATCGATATGCGGGATCAGAAAAACGGTGTTTTGCTGATTACCTCTGATTTAAATGAGGTGCTGGGGCTATCTGACAGCTTAATCGTATTGTATGAAGGAAAGATCGTAGCATATATTTCAGATGTTTCGTCTATGACAGAAGCGGAGCTGGGAACTTATATGCTGGGAATTCAAAAGCAGAAGGATGAGCAGATAAAGGAGGCGCTTCATGAATAGTAATAAAAAGATCCATTTATTGGTAGACAGCATTAAGATGGCAATGATTATTGCCATTGCCTGCGGCCTGGTTTCGGTAATCGTGTTTCTGGTAAGTGATGATCCGTGGCCTGCCATCTACAGCTTTTTTATTGGCCCATTTACTTCTTTAAGGCGAATTGGAAATATTATTGAGGCGGCCTCCCCGCTGGTATTTACCGCTCTGGCCGTTATTATAATTTTCGGATCCGGGCAGTTTTCCATGATTGCAGAAGGCTCCTTTTTCATCGGCATTACCGGAACCATGGCAGCAGCAATTGCTTTGGATCTTCCGGCAGGAATCCATTCTGTAGCTGCCATTTTATTTGGCGGAGTCTGCGGCGCCTTTGTGGCTTTCATACCGGCTTTCCTTAAGATGAAATGGTCAGTCAGTGAGCTGGTTACTTCCATTATGCTGAATTACGTGGTACAGTTTTTTGCCATCTATACGGTCAGTTATCATTTCCGGGAAGTTAGTTCTTCTAGCCTTGCTTCCCTTGCCTTTAAAGATACTTCCAGGCTTCCGGTTATTTTAGAGGGAACCCGAATCCATGGAGGCGTAGTATTAGGCCTGGTATTTTGTGTGCTGGTATGGTTTTTCCTGTACCGGACTTCATTTGGAACAAAGCTCCGGATTACAGGCGGCAATCCGCTGTTTGCCAAATATGCCGGACTTAGCGTAACTGGCGTGATGGTAGCTGCACAGATAATTGCCGGAGCGATCGCCGGAATCGGCGGCGGAGCGGAGCTGCTTGGGATGTACAACCGGTTTAAATGGACCGCTACTCCAGGATATGGCTGGACTGGTATCGTAGTAGCCCTCCTTGCCAGAAGCAACCCTCTTTTAGTGCCTCTTGCAGCAGCTTTTATCGGATATCTTAACGTAGGCGCTGATATTATGGCCAGAAGTTCCGATGTGGGAAGTGAAATGGTAGATATCATTCAGGGCGTCATGATGTTTTTAATTGCGGCAGACGCTCTGCTGCGAGGCTTAAAGCAGCGCATGATCGTAAAAGCAGCCAAGATGGAAGAAGCGGCAAGACAGGAAGAAGCAGCAAAGGAGGCAAGGGCATGAACGTATTCAGTTATATTTGCAGTGTAGATTTTGTTTATATGTGGATCCGTGTGGCTACCCCCATCCTTTTGGCAGCTTTAGGTTCAGTGGTATGCAACAAAGCCGGGGTGGTAAATCTGGGACTGGAAGGAACGATGCTGATTTCCGCCCTTTTCGGGGTTTTAGGAAGCGTGTATGGGAACAGCTTATTTATGGGGCTTTTAGCCGGGCTGTTAGCTTCGCTGGCAGTCAGTGCAGCATTTGCCTATTTCCATCTGATTCTTCAGGCGAATAATGTACTTTGCGGTACAGCCGTTAATACTATGGCTACAGGCCTTACTGTGTTTGTTCTCCAGTTAGCGACAGGAGAAAAAGGAAATTCTTCTTCTTTAAAAAGCTTTTCGTTTCCAAATATTGAAATTCCTCTGATTAAGGATATTCCGGTAATCGGCGAAATCATTTCAGGTCATAATACTTTAACTTATGTGGCAGTTATCATGGTGGTGGTTATCTATGTGCTGTTGTATAAAACGCCTTTGGGTCTTAGGATGCGGGCAGTTGGGGAAACGCCGGAGGCAGCTTCCAGCGTAGGACAGAACGTTATTGTAATCCGGTTTATCTCCATCCTGATTTGCGGCGTATTAACAGGGCTTGGAGGAATGTATCTGTCCATGGGATACCTTGGGATGTTTGTACGGGACATGACGGCAGGAAGAGGGTTTATTGCTCTGGCCGCCTGTTCTATGGGGCAGGCGACTCCTGTGGGGGCTTTAGTATCCTCCATGATTTTTGCCTTCTTTGACGGACTTTCCAATATTTTACAGGTGCTGAAAATTCCATCAGAATTTGTGCAGATGCTGCCTTATCTTGCCACAATTATCGGGCTTACCGTATATTCCATCCAACAGTCGTTCCGGATGAAGCAGAAAATGAAAAAGCAGAAGAAAGCATAGGACAGGATTGGGAAACACCGGGAAAATGGCCGGACAGAATAAAGTGATAGCAAGAAATAGCCGGACAAAACGAAGCAGTAACAGGAAACTAAAATCATCACAGAGAAGACAGAGGAGATCATATGGGACTAAATAAAGAAGAAAAAACAATAGGAAAACGGCAGTATCATATCCACTTAAGCCCAGGGGATGTGGGAGAATACGTGCTTCTTCCAGGGGATCCGGCCAGAGCTGACCGGGTGGCCAAATATTTGGAACAGGGGAAGCTGATGGCAAATAACCGGGAACACCGAACCTTTACCGGTTATTATAAGGGGGTGAAGGTTTCGGTTACATCTACCGGAATGGGCTGCCCTTCAGCAGCGATTGCAGCAGAGGAACTGATGAATATTGGAGCAAAATGCCTGATCCGCATAGGAAGCAGCGCCGCGCTCCAGGAAGGAATTCAGATTGGAGATCTGATGATCTCTACCGGTTCCATGAAAAATGAAGGAACCTCCCGCTTTTATGTTCCCGATGCGTTTCCTGCTGTTCCGGATTTTGATTTAACGAGAACCATAATTGACACGGCAAAGGAAATGGAGCCAGAACTTTCCGGGAAGGTATTTTATGGGATTAATGCTTCTGATGATGCCTTTTATGGGGAAACGCCGGAATGGATTCAGAAACTTTCGGATCTTGGCTGTCTGAATGTGGAAATGGAAAGCTCAGCCCTTTATACGGTGTGCCACAGGCGGAAGTGCCGGGCAGCAATGATCAGCGCAGTATCAGGAAACTTAGTTACTGGGGAAGTGATCTATGAAACGGCAAACGAGGGATTAGCCAAGGGCTGGGATGAGGAGATTCGGATTGTATTAGAAGCAATTTACCGCTTTGAAAAGGGGAAGGCATAATGGCAGGCAACATTTTGAATTTTGGCTCTTTAAATATTGACTATGTGTACGCAGTGGATCATATTGTTAAGGAAGGAGAAACGGAAAGTTCTTCAGGCTACCAAATATTTGCAGGCGGAAAGGGGCTGAACCAGTCCATTGCCTTGGCCAGAGCGAAAAGTCAGGTATTCCATGCAGGAAAGATCGGGAAGGAAGGCCTGTTTTTAAAAGAAGCTTTGGAGAAAGAAGGAATTAACAGTACCTATCTGACAGTGGACCATGGCGCCAATGGCCATGCCATTATCCAGCGTTCCATAAAGGGAGAAAATTCCATTGTCCTTTATCCGGGGGCAAACCATAAAATAACAGAACACGATGTGGATACTGTACTGGCTGATTTTGAGGCAGGGGATGTGCTGGTGTGCCAGAATGAAATCAGCAGTATGGAATATTTGCTGGATGCAGCCTTTAAAAAAGGGCTTAATATAGCATGGAACCCTTCCCCTATTACCAGTTTGGTAGAAAAAACGGATCTAAGCAGGATCACCTGGCTGGTGATCAATGAAATTGAAGGTCAGAGTATTACCAAAAAAGCAGATCCGAGAGAAATTCTTCAGGTATTAGGCAAACAATATCCAAAACTTTCTGTGGTTCTTACATTGGGAAAAGACGGATCCGTTTTTCAGGGGAATGGGCAGCAGATTTGGCAGGAAAGCTTTTCTGTTCCGGCTGTGGATACCACAGCAGCAGGAGATACATTCTTTGGTTATCTGATGAGCCAGTTGGCGGGAAAAGAGCAGGCGAAAGAAACGGTTAAGGAAGCACTTAGGCTTGCGTCAGCGGCAGCAGCCCTGGCTGTATCTAAGGAAGGGGCAGTGCCTTCTATACCCTGCATGGAAGAAGTCAGAGAATTTCTTTTGTGTTCACACCATGACGAATCACCACGCTGATTCGTCATGAGCCAGTACAGTTATGGTGGCAAAGCATACGCCCAATCGCCGTCAGGCGATTTTAAATGGGCATATGCGGTTACGTTCACAGGGTACATGTGAACAGCAACTTTCTTTTAAATAACGGCTGATATAAATACATAGAACAGTTGACGAAATAGGAAGCAGTATAGTAAACTAAACAGAGGGAAATTATGGAAGAGAAAAAGATGATGCATTTGGCTGTTGCCAAAAGCCGAATCGGACAATATGTGTTTTTGCCGGGAAGTGTGGAGAGGGCCTCACTGATTGCCGGATATTTTGAGAATCCGGTAAAAGTGGCTCAAAACCGTGAGTTTTTAACGTACACTGGAACCTTAGAGGGAGTTCCGGTTACGGTTACCAGCACAGGGATCGGAGGGCCTTCGGCGGCGATTGCAGTAGAGGAATTATATGAGTGCGGCGCTCATACTATGATGCGGATTGGCTCCTGCGCTTCCACATCTCCAAAAGTAAAGATTGGGGATGTGGTGATTCCAAACGGTGCTGTCCGGATGGAAGGGACAGGGAACCATTATTTGCCTATGGAATTTCCGGCAGTTCCGGATTTTGGGATGGTTAAGGCGTTAGAGGCGGCAGCAGTAAAACTTGGCTATCCTTATAATATTGGCGTGACTATTACAAAAGATTCTTTTTATACGGAAGTTTCTCCGGAAACTAAGCCGGTTTACTGCGAGTTAAAAGAAAAATGGGATGCCTATCAGGCAGGAGGCGCCACGAATACCAGCATGGAATGCTCCCTTCTGTTTTTGGCAGCAGCTTCCCTGGGAATCCGGATGTCCAGCGTTATGATTAATGCCACCGAATTTCAGGCATATACAAATGATGACAAAGACTATCCAAGGGACTGGGAACATCGTGCCATCCAGGTAGGAATTGAGGCTATGCGGCAGTTAATCCTGCAGGATAAAGACCGTGTTCCTGTTTCATAGCTTGGCAGGCTGCCGTAATCATTTAAAACCGGCATGGCTCAAACATAAAAATCTGTAAAACCCATTGGATGCAGCAGTTTGCAGGCAGATTTGGGCAGCAGGACGTTTTTCAGTAAGGAGGAGAAGAAAGGTGCAGAGAATCCTGATAGATGCAGATACGGGGATTGATGACTCCATTGCAATTTTATATGCATTAAAATCAAAAAAAATATTGGTGGAGGGCATTACCACCTGTTTTGGAAACTCCGGCGCTGCTCAGTCAGCAGACAACTGCCTAAGGCTGATTCAGTTATCCGGCTTAAGCAGGGAAGTTCCGGTAGTAATTGGGGCAGAGTGTTCCCTGGATGGTGAGTATGCTTCAGCTCCGGCCCACATTCACGGAGAAAACGGCATTGGAAATGTGATCCTTTCAGAAAGCAGTCAAACGCCTTTGAAGGAAGATGCGGCTGATTTTATTATCCGAAAGGCCAATGAACTGGAAGGAGATCTGGTTATCGTTACCACAGGCCGGCTTACGAATTTGGCAAGAGCATTGGAAAAGGATCCGAAACTTCCAAGAAAGGTAAAAAAACTTGTGACCATGGGCGGATGCCTGCAGGTTCCCGGAAATGTGTCGCCTTTTGCAGAGGCCAATATTGCCGGCGATGCCAGGGCGGCCAACCAGGTATTTTGTGCCGGGTTCCATATGGTGCTGGTGGGTCTTGATGTAACCATGAAAACCTTTATTACCAGCCATGATCTGGAAAATCTGGAACGATACTGTTCAGCGGAAAGCCGGCCATGTGTGGAATATATCCGAAAAGCTCTGAATTTTTACTTTGAATTTCACCGGCAGTCTGAAGGGATGATGGGACGGTGTGTTGTCCACGATCCGTTGGCAATGCTGATTGCAGAAGACGGAACATTAGGAGAGTATGCCATGATCCGTGCCTGTGTGGAATATGAGGCTTTGGCATATAAAGGAATGATCGTGACAGATCACCGGTTTAACAGTGAGATGGAGCAGGATGAGATTGCCGCCTGTATCCGGGTAGACTCTGATAAGGCAGTACGGCGGCTGTTTTCTGTGTTTCAGTAGAAGAAATTTGTTGGAATTCATTTGAAAGGAGTGTTTTTGTGACCGATTGGAATCCGATAAATGAAGGCTCTGACCATGTAAGTGATATGATTGGCCAGACGCCAACCATAAAGGAGCTTATCGCAAGAAAATCTGTCAGAGTTTTTACAGAAAAAGAGATTGCCAGAGAGCTGAAAGAAGTGATAATCCAGGCAGCTATGGAGGCGCCTACAGCAGGGAACCAGCAGCTATATACGATTCTGGATATTACGGATCAAAAGCTGAAAGAGAAACTGGCAGAAACATGTGATCATCAGCCCTTTATCGCCAAGGCAAAAATGGTTTTAATTTTCTGTGCCGACTGTCAAAAGTGGTATGATGCATTTGAAGCAGGGGGATGTGAGCCAAGGAAGCCAGGAGTTGGGGATCTTATGCTTGCAGTGGCAGATGCTGTAATCGCTGCTCAGAATGCAGTGACAGCAGCAGAAAGCTTAGGAATCGGTTCATGCTATATTGGAGATATCACGGAACAGTGCGAAGTACACAGAGAATTGCTACACCTGCCGCCTTTTGTGTTTCCTGCAGTTATGGTGGTATTTGGTTATCCAACTCAGCAGCAAAAGCAGCGGGTAAAGCCAAAGCGGTGCAGCCAGGATTTTATTGTGCAGGAAAACGGATATCATCATATGGGAGAAACGGAACTAAAGGAAATGCTGAGGCATAATTATCCGGATCGTGATTTTGAAAGCTGGATTAAGGCTTTCTGCAGCCGGAAATATAACAGCAGTTTTTCCAGGGAAATGAGCCGGTCTGTAGCAGAGTACCTGAAAAATTTTTTATAACAAATATGCAGCAACAAAGAGTTTTCCGCTGGCAGGATAGCTGCGGGAAACTCTTTTTGATTCATAGGAAACTGCATCCTATGAATCAAAAACCCTCCGGGGGATGCGCACTCCGCGCATAAGGAATATATGTTTAAGCAGCCGCGCTCCGGCGCGCGAGTCTGGCAAGCCAGACTCTTTGATATTCATAGGAAACTGCATCCTATGAATCAAAAACCCTCCGGGGATGCGCACTCATTCAAATAATTAAGAAAATTTTAGAAAAAATCGTAAAAGTAATGCCACAAACATTGCCACAGCTTGCTGAACCAATTGGCCCATGATACAATTAAAAAAATTGGAAAATCAATTCCCATAACATGTACTCTCGGAATCTCTCTTGCACCTGCCGCAAAATCAGGCATAAAGAGAATCCGGGAGTATATTAACAGAAATAGGGGGGAAGAGGTGTCGGTTTTATCAAAAAGCCTGGAAAATTTTATCAGGCAAAAAAAGCTGAGCATTGCTGATTTGGCAAAAAGGTGCCAGATTGATCGTTCAACCATGTACCAGTATGTTCATGGAAAACGTTCTCTGCAAAACAGGGAGTTATTAGAAAATATTTTGGCGGAACTGCGCCTAACACCGGAAGAGCGGTTTCGGGTTATGGAGTCCTTTGAGATTACCCAGATAGGTGAAGAGCGGTATTACCGGAGGCAAAAAATAAAAGAAATTTTTGAATCTCTGCTTACATTAGAAGAAAACAGTCCCAAAACGCTTCCTAAGCAGCAGGAAGTTACCGGGTATGTGCAGGCAATTCAGGCGATCAGCCAGATTTCCGGAAGCAGGCTGATTAGCGGAGAGCTGAAAGTGCAGAAAGTGATCAAATGCATTATAAAAGATGCAGCCGAGAGAGGAAGCCGTATTTGTCTGTTTCTGCAGCCGGAAAACTACTTTGCCCATGCAATGAGCGTGGTTTACGAATATCCGGAGAACTGCCGGATTACTCATATTATATGTCTGAATGCAAATCCGGATCCAATGGAATGTGACAATCTGGAAATTATTAAGAGAGTGATACGGAGCGGAATTGCCATTAGGGATTATCAGCCATTTTATTATTATGGAAATCCCTCTGAGCATTATGGAATGATGAATATGATGCCCTATTTTATTATGGTAGATGACTGCGCGATGCAGATTGCTATTGATGGGAAAGCAGTAATTCTCCATAAGGATAAAGAGGTAAATCAATATTTTCAGGAAACCTTCGGAAAGATGCTTCGCCGGTGTCATCCGCTGATGAAAAGTACGCTGGGCCTGGAAAAACGGGTGGCCTGGGGAATGGATGAACTGAAAAGGACTCATTATAATAATACGATAGAGATGAGCAGCGGACTGTGCAGCCTGCAGTTCTGGAATCCGGAGCTAATTAAAAAATATTTGCCGCCTGCCATTCCCGATTATGAAAACTTGCTGAAAGGAATCGCTCACTATGCATCGGGACTCTATCAGGCAAAGAAAAAAGGGCAGATTAAGATTCTGATGAATCCCTGTTTTGTTTTAGCGTTTATTAAAACAGGGGTGATTAAAGAATATCCATCGATTTACTTTCAGGCGCCTTTGGTGCCGGAAGACAGAAAGTATATACTGAAGCAGATTTTTCAGGCGATGGAAGAAGGCTGGTATCATATTTATTTTATGGAGGAAAGCATATTTCCGCTGGATTATCGCTGGGAAGCCGTGGTACAGCCTCATAAAAGCCTGTATATGCAGTATTGCATTGATGATCAATTCCGGATTTTTGAATTTGAGATACCGGAGGCGGTGGATGCAGTAAGCGATTATCTGGAAAGTCTGATCCAGAGCGATTCTGTGATGGATGAGGACACATCCAGAGGGCTGATGAGGAGGTGGATAGAAGAATACTTGTAAAGGAACATTTATATTACTAAAGGGGAAATGAGTAATTTTATAAATGCAGAAAATAAGCAGGAAAACTTGCAGCCGGAAAACAGCAGCTTGATTTCCTGCTTATTTTTGTGAAAAAATTACTTTTAAAGGATTCACACAGGCGATTTAAAAATGCAAATGAAACGAAAAAGAAAGAATATTCTGATAATACAAGAATAAATCTGGGTATAAATGGGATAATTTGATGGAAAAGTAAAAATAAATTTAAAAAATGGATACAAATCAACTATGCTCAAAAAATATTGAAAAAAATCAAAAAAAGTATTGACAAAATTGCTGCCGTCTTATATAATAAACTCATCAAAACAAAGAGAGAAAAAAGAAAGGGAAAGGTAAATCCCAATGCACAGGAAGATGAAAAGAAAAATCTAAGTAAAGGAGGTACGGACCACCAAACACATAAGACTGGCTTCGTTATAGTTACAAACTATAATTGAAGCAAAAGGACAAACCTGATTTTGATGAGGAAGCTCAGATTACATTCGGAAACATGAATTATAGAAGAAGATGATTCGTAAGATTTCAGTCGGCTATACAGTGTGAACAAGAGGTTCGGTTTAGTAATATGACGAGAAAGTATTATTAGAACGAAATGGTTCCCATAGTACCAAAAAAAGAGGCAAATGAAAACTTAAGGAGCTTTACGATTCAAAATAGGTCGCACAATTAAATATAGAGATGATAAAGTTGGTTGAATGCACAATAAGAAATCAAAGAAAGTATTTGAAATTCATCATGCATAACAAGCCAAAGCAAAAACGCATTACAACAAAAGGCAGATAATGAAAAAGCGATGGGGCGATTCATTTGATGCCAAAGAACGAAAAACGAGCTAAAAGAATAGAGAGGTTACAGTCCAATGGATGAAATAGTTTAAGGGCGGATATCGAAAAGAAAAAGTCGGTATCCGCTCTCATTTTTTGTTCTTTTTTGCAGAAAATTTGTGAAAAATAGCAGTTGTAAATTTTGTGATTTTCCGTTAGAATGACTCCGTAATTGGTAGTATGGTAAGAAGGAGGAATTGTATGAGCGGAGCAGTTTCAAAAACATTCATAAAAGATATGACAGAAGGAAGCCCCATTAAGCTTATTATCGGCTTTGCTGTACCGATGCTGATGGGGATGCTGTTTCAGCAGTTTTACAGTATGGTTGATACCATTATTGTAGGAAAATGCCTGGGGGTGGAGGCCTTGGCAGCGGTAGGTTCCACTGGGGCAGTGGGATTTATGGTCAATGGCTTTGTCATTGGAATTTGTTCCGGTTTTGCCATTCCCGTAGCTCAGCAGTTTGGCGCCCAGGATTATAAAGAGATGAGAAGGTTTGTGGCTAACGCTGCATGGCTGTCTGTCCTGCTGTCTGTTGTTATGACCGTGGCAATCAGCAGGCTTACCAGGGATATCCTGATATTGATGCAGACTCCGGAAAATATTATCCAGGGAGCATATAATTATATTTTTTATATTTTTCTTGGGATTCCAGTAACATTTCTCTATAATTTGCTGGCAGGTGTGATCCGTTCCCTTGGGGATTCTAAGACACCGGTTTATTTTTTGGTATTTTCCAGTATTTTGAATATTGGGCTGGATTTGTTTTTTATTTTAGCAGTAGGAACCGGGATCGCAGGAGCGGCTTATGCTACAGTGATTTCACAGGCTGTTTCTGGTATGCTTTGTTTTTTCTATATGAGGAAAAAGTTCGAGATTTTAAAAATGGGGCGGGAAGAAATCCAGTTGAGCGGGAGCCATATAAAAACTCTTTGTATGATGGGGATTCCCATGGGGCTGCAGTATTCGATTACAGCCATTGGCAGTGTCGTGATTCAGGCTGCCATTAATTCATTAGGTTCTGTGGCAGTTGCTTCTGTGGCAGCGGCTCAAAAGGCAAGTCTGATATTTTGCTGTCCCTTTGATGCGCTGGGAGGAACTATGGCCACATATGCAGGGCAAAATGTGGGAGCAAGAAAACTTGATCGGATAGAGCAGGGCATCCGGTCCGCTACTTTGCTGGGAAGCATCTATTCCCTTGCTGCATGTGCAGTTATGTATTTCTTTGGGGAATGGATT
Organism: Lachnospiraceae bacterium; assembly: GCA_022796475.1. Classification (GTDB taxonomy): domain Bacteria; phylum Bacillota; class Clostridia; order Lachnospirales; family Lachnospiraceae; genus Caccovicinus. The sequence continues at coordinate 18,595 of JAAWIS010000011.1, forward strand.
TTGAAACTGTTTATTGATTCCTCAGAAACGGTTGTGCTTTACCAGGCGCGTCAGTATCTGATTTATGGATCAATGTTTTTTATTTTTCTGACATTTGTTAATGTGTGGAGATTTACGATACAGGGACTTGGCTACAGCGGCTTTGCTGTGCTGGCAGGCGTGTGTGAGATGATTGGAAGGGCATTTGTAGGTTTTGTGATTGTTCCAAAATTCGGATATATAGCAGTGTGTTTTGCTTCTCCGCTGGCATGGTTTATGGCTGATCTGTTCCTGGTTCCGGCTTTTGGATACTGTATCAGGCGGCTTCGGATCCGATTTCAGTGTGAAGACGGTAAGGAACGCGGGAAAGAAGCAAGAAAAATGGTGTATCAGGTACATGGATAATTTTATAAGATAAATCAGGTCTGGGTGTTTTAAACGTCCAGACCTTCGAAGTTAAAAAGCGGTGTATATTCTTTTCTTGCACTGCTTTTTTTCTGCATATAACCATCCGTTAAACCAAGGCGGATAGCTTCCTCCAGAACCTTGCTGTATTCGTAAGAAGTGATCCTGCGGTTAAGTTCCGGATAGCGGCCAGATTGGTAAAAAGGAGTATATTGGCTTAGAAGGCTAATCAGAAAACTTTTTGGCGGCAGGGTTTCTTTTATCCATCGGAGCAATTTTATGGAGTCTTCTTTTGCACCTGGTAAAACCATGTGGCGAATCATGACTCCGCTTTTTAACAAACCAGATTCCGGATCCAAAACAGGCGCTCCTTTTTGTTGAATCATGGGTAAGATAGCTTCAGAGGCAGCAGAGAAATAATCCCCTGCATGGGAATAGCGTCTGGAAAGGCTGGGATCAAAATATTTAAAGTCTGGCAGGTAGATATCAGCAAATCCATCCAGCGCGTCAATTATTTCTTTCCGCTCATAGCCGCTGCTGTTATAAACTATGGGAATGTTTAGTTCAGGCCGGGCAAGACAAATGGCTTCCAGGATATGAGGCAGGAATTGGGTGGGTGTTACCAGGTTAATATTGTGGGCGCCTTGATTCTGCAGGGACAGGAAAATACGGGCAAGCTGACTGGAGGACAGTTCTTTTCCGATTCCCTCCTGGCTGATCTGAAAATTCTGACAGAAGCAGCAGCGGAGAGTACAGCCGGTGAAAAATACGGTGCCGCTTCCGCGGTTTCCGCTGATGCAGGGTTCCTCCCAGTGGTGGAGGGAAGCTCTGGCTCCCTTTAATATGGACATGCAGCCGCAGAAGCCTGATATCTGCCGGCGATCGACGCGGCACATTCGTGGGCATAGTGTGCAGTTTTCGTAAGATTGCCTGGTAATTCGTTCCATAAATTTGTGCCGCCTTTCTTTATCCGCAAAAACATACCCTTATCATAGCTGGCCAGCAGTGAAAAAGCAACGTCTTCTTTTGCTTTTTTCATCCCGGTTTTTCGGGAATTAGCCAAACCTGGGACATGGCAATTCTGTAACGAAAACACAGATTGTTCCGTAATTATAAGCAGAAATCAGGTACTGCAGAATTTTGAATCATTATGGCTTTTGGCAGATAAGCAAAAAGCGGCTGCCGGGCTGTATCAGACTGTAGAAAATGGCTTGCGGAGGTAGAGAATGAAAGTAGCGGTATATAGCAACAGTACAGAATGGAACAGGTATATGAAATCTTACTTTCGGCTGTGTAAAGAAGTGGTTCAGCCATTAGAGGTGGATTTTTTAAATTCAAAGCAGATTGTACAGAGAAAAATTGAAGCGAAACCATATGATTTAGTTTTGGTGTATGAGCCGGCAGGTAAAATAGCAACCAGAGGAATATTTTTAAATTACTTTGAAGAGCTGTGTGAAAAAATGCTCAAAAGTCACACCAGGTATAGCTGGCAGTTTGGGAATCAAAGAGTGGTCTTAAAAGAAAACGAGATTTATTATATCAGCTCATTTCGAAAGGCAGTCAGTGTTTATACTGCAGGCGGCAGATACCGGATTAGCACCAGCATGAAGAAGGAAGAAGAGCGTTTTCTTGGAAAAGAGTTTGTACGGATACACCGGAGCTGCCTGGTGAATTTAGAGCATGTAAAGGAAGTGGAAGGCATCCGGATTAAACTGGATAACGGAAAAATTGTAAAAGCCAGCACCCGGAGGAAGAAGCAAGTAACAGAGGCATTTCTGAATCATCAGCAATATGCAGCGAAAAGGCTTTTAAATAAAGCAAATAGTTAACCGGTATTGCAGGAATCTGGAGCAGATGGTAAGGTTCTTGGTATCCGGCATCCATTCTGACTGCTGCATGGACTCCGGCGTTGATATGGGGCGCCGGAGAGCCTTCCATGAAGGGAATGGTATATTTTCTGTTACTGTTCCCATCGTGATGAATCACCCCGCTGATTGGTCACGAGCCGATATCGTTATGGGAGCAAAGCATAGCCCCATCGCAGCAGGCGATTCTAAATGGGCATATGGGGTTGCGTTCACAGGGTGTCTGTGAACAGTAACTATTTTCTATATTTTTAGTGTTTTTAGTGTTTTATTTTTTATAAGGAATTGACAAGAAGAAATGCCTGTGCTATAGTTTAACGGTGTGAGCAAACGCCAGGGCTCAGCCGGCGGCATCTCCAGCCGCGGCTTGGTTTGTGGTAAGAATGAAAGTAAATTTTAAGGAGGAAATCGAGATGATTTCAAAGGAAAAGAAAGCAGCACTTATTGCCGAATACGGCAGAAAGCCGGGAGATACCGGTTCACCAGAGGTTCAGATTGCTATTTTATCTGCAAGAATTGCAGAGCTGACAGAGCATTTAAAGAGCAATCCCAAGGACCATCACTCCAGGCGTGGTATGTTGATGATGGTAGGCCAAAGACGCGGTTTGTTAAACTATTTAAAGAAAACTGACCTGGAAGGCTACCGTGCATTAATCGTAAAATTAGGCATCAGAAAGTAATGTTTGCTTAAAAGTAGGGTGGAGTTTTCTCCACCCTATTATGCTTACCAGAAAGAAAAAGAGAACACTCAATTAAGGAAAAATTCCTGAAACAATCCGGCGGAATAATACTCCGAGATTACTGAAGTGAGTATGGCTGTCTGAAAAGCAAAGCAGTTTCAAAACGCGAATATAAGAGCTGTTGGCCATGGGCAGTTCAGTGGTTTCGGTGTTTTCTGCCGGGTTGCAGGTAAGTTTTGGGACTTTCTGGGTATGATAGAAAGGAAAAGGAGACAAATTATGGCAAAAGAGTATAAGAGTTACAGTATGGATCTGGCCGGACGTACCCTGCGGGTGGATGTGGGAAGAGTAGCGGCTCAGGCCAATGGTGCAGTGCTGATGCATTATGGCGACACCGTATTGCTGGCAACGGCAACGGCTTCCGAGAAGCCGCGGGATGGGATTGACTTTTTCCCGCTGTCTGTAGAATATGAAGAAAAAATGTATTCCGTTGGAAAAATTCCGGGAGGTTTTAATAAGCGGGAAGGAAAGGCAGCAGAAAATGCAGTTTTAACCTGCCGTGTGATTGACCGCCCTATGCGCCCGCTGTTTCCCAAGGATTACCGGAATGATGTTTTGCTGGACAACCTGGTTTTATGCGTGGATCAGGATGCTTCACCAGAGCTTTTGGCGATGCTGGGTTCTTCCCTGGCAACCTGCATTTCCGATATTCCCTTTGACGGTCCGTGTGCGGCTACCCAGGTAGGCCTGATCGAAGGTGAGATGATCATTAATCCTACGAATGCCCAGAAGCAGGAATCTGATTTGAATTTAACTGTGGCATCTACCAGAGAAAAGGTAATTATGATTGAAGCCGGCGCAAGGGAAGTGCCGGAGGATGTTATGATTGAAGCGATCTACAAGGCTCACGAAATCAATCAGTCTATTATTGCTTTTTTTGATACGATTATTGCCCAATGCGGCAAGCAAAAGCATACGTATGACTCCTATGCAGTTCCGGAGGAACTGTTTGCGCGGATAAAAGAGCTTGTTCCCCAGGAAGAGATGGAGGATGCGGTATTTACCGATGAAAAGCAGAAGCGGGAAGAAAATATTGCAAGAATTACCCAGCGGTTGGAAGAAGCATTTGCTGAGGATGAGGAAGCCTTAAGCCTTCTTGGCGATGCCGTTTATCAGTATGAGAAAAAGACGGTTCGCAAGATGATCTTAAAGGATCACAAAAGGCCTGACGGCCGTAAAATTGATGAAATCCGTCCTCTGGATGCAGAAGTGGATCTGCTTCCCAGAGTTCATGGTTCCGGCATGTTTACCCGGGGGCAGACTCAGATTATGAATATCTGTACCTTGGCGCCCTTATCAGAAGTTCAGAAGGTGGATGGGCTGAATGAGCTGGTTACAGAAAAACGTTATATGCACCATTATAATTTCCCAGGTTATTCCGTAGGCGAGGCAAGAGCCAGCCGGGGTCCCGGACGCCGTGAAATCGGTCATGGGGCATTGGCCGAAAGGGCGCTGCTTCCGGTGCTTCCTTCTGCTGAAGAATTCCCTTACGCCATCCGTACCGTATCAGAAACCATGGAATCCAATGGTTCTACTTCCCAGGCTTCTGTATGTGCTTCTTCTCTGTCTTTAATGGCAGCAGGCGTTCCCATTAAGGACATGGTAGCCGGGATTTCCTGCGGACTGGTGACAGGTGATACAGATGAAGATTATCTGGTATTAACGGATATTCAGGGTCTGGAAGACTTCTTTGGCGATATGGACTTTAAGGTGGCCGGAACTCATAAGGGAATTACAGCGATCCAGATGGATATTAAGATTCATGGACTGACCAGGCCGATTGTGGAGGAAGCCATTGCAAGAACCAAAGAGGCAAGGATGTATATCATGGATCAGGTTATGGCTCCAGTTATCGGGGCTCCACGGACAGAGCTAAGCAAATACGCTCCGAAGATTGATACAATAGTGATTGATCCCTCTAAGATTGGTGATGTAGTAGGAAAACAGGGAAAAGTAATTAATAAGATTATTGAGGAAACCGGAGTTAAAATTGATATCAGTGATGAAGGTACTGTATCAGTATGCGGACAAGACAGCGAGATGATAAAGAAGGCAATCCAGATCATCGAAAGTATTGTAACCGATATTGAACCAGGCATTATCATGAAGGGAACTGTGGTACGCATCATGAACTTCGGCGCTTTTGTGCAGTTAGCTCCTAATAAAGATGGCATGATTCATATTTCCAAACTATCCGATAAGCGGGTTGCCAAGGTAGAAGATGTGGTAAATATCGGAGATGAGGTTACAGTAAAGGTAATTGAAGTAGATAAGATGGGCAGGATTAACCTGAGCATGAAGCCGGGAGATATTACAAATTAATCCTGCAGGGCAACTTCTCTGCCATTTAGCCGAAAATCAACGGTTAAATACCGAAAAGAAATAAAAAACTTCGCCGGCCTAGGCGGAGTTTTTTTATAGGAAAGAGGGGTCCTATGAAAAAAACGCTCCACGGGAGATCTGCTGGAGCGGTAAGGAATTATGTTGCAAAAGCAACCTGCCGCAGCCGGAGAATCCTGCTTTGCAGGATGCGTAAGATGCAAGATCAAGTGTAAGAAAGTTGTAATGATGATTGACAGGGAAATGTGTTAAAATAAAAAAGCGTAAAATGATTCGCTTATTACAGAATATCTGCTAAATACAGATTAGACAAAAACACATAACCAAGGAGGAGATAACATGAAAAATTATTATAGATGGGCGGTGCTTGCAGGGACGGCAATGCTGTCCGTATCCAATGTCTTTCCAGCCTGGGCTGATGAAGCAGGGGGAAACGGAAGTTCTCTTAGCACAGCATTAGAGGTGCCTGTATCAGATGGGCAGCAAAATGCAGCGGAAGATGGAAGCCAGGCACAGCCTGATATCGGAAGCCAGCCGTCCGTTCCTATTGGTACGGCGGATCCGGGAGCAGAAAGCGGCCAGCAGCCTTCTGAAGCAGTGGGAACGGTTCAGCCAGGTACAGAAGGCAGCCAGCAGATCACCGGGACAGCGGGCACCACAGAAACCAATGGGGAAACCAGCCAGGCAGGTTCAGATTCTTCACAGGCCACTTCTCCCAATACGTCAGCCACACGCGTCATACGGGCCGGGGAAAGTCAGGATTCCAGTGCTGCTGGAAACGGGGGCTCTGCAGAAATGGACTATTCCAAAGGCCCTGGATACGTTCCTCAGCCAAAAGACCAGGGACAGCAGCCAGTTTCTTCACCAGCGCAGTTGGATATAAACGGACAGGGAAACCAGGACCCAACTATCCAGATATATGATTTAGTCAATCCGGTGGTGAAGGTAACAGAAAAATATTCATATGATCAGATGGTGCAGGATATTAATGTACTTCAGCAGACTTATGGCAGCAGGATGCAGGTAAACCCTATAGGGACTTCATTGGATGGAAGGACCCTCTATGACTGTATTGTGGGGAATCCGGCTGCTCCCAAGCATATTTTGATTCAGGGCGGAATCCATGGCCGGGAGTATTTAAACCCGATGCTGCTGATGCAGCAGATGGAGATGATACTGGCAAATTATGATACCGGCTTTTTTCATGGGAATTCCCTGGCCTCTATGTTTGAGCAGATAGCAGTTCATTTTGTGCCAATGACCAATCCGGACGGAATTACCATCAGCCAGTTTGGGATTGAAGGAATCCGCTCACAGCAGTTAAGGGACGCTGTGAGTACCTGCTATGTAATGGATATGGCATCAGGAAGAACCAGCGCAGATCCAGCCTCCTATTTAAGCAGATGGAAAGCCAATGCTCAAGGCGTGGATTTAAACCTGAATTTTGACGCGCTGTGGACGGAGCTGTATTCCACAGCATTCCCCTCCTATTCCGGCTATAAAGGTACGGCCCCGGGTTCAGAGCCGGAATCACAGGCCATGATTAATCTGTATCTGGCTCAGTATCCATGGAAAGCTGTGATTCATTACCATTCTATGGGGAATGTGATTTACTGGGATATTCTGGGAAATAAAGTTCAGCAGGAGTCAGCAGAACTTGCAAATCTGATGTCGGCAGTAACCGGGGGATACAGGATTCTTCCCTCAGAAGGCGGGGGAGGATATAAGGATTGGATCCAGCTTAGCGATAACCCGGTTCCCAGTGTGACACTGGAAACTGGCAGTGTGTCATGCCCCATGCCTTTGTCAGAGTACAGCTCCATATGGGCTCAGAACCGGCTTACCTGGGCGTATGCTATGGAATGGGTTGCCGGGCGGCAGTAAATGAAACCGATTGTTTTTTTCGGAATTATGGTATAAGATAAGATTGGTGAAATCAGCAGAAGAAACGATAATTTTAAGAAAGTTTAGGAGATATGGGAATGAAAGTAAGAACCAGATATGCGCCCAGCCCCACAGGGCGGATGCACGTAGGAAATTTGAGAACAGCATTATACGCATATTTAATTGCAAAGCATGAGGGAGGAGATTTCCTTCTGCGGATCGAAGACACGGATCAGGAACGCTATGTAGAAGGCGCTACTGAGATTATTTACCATACTTTGGAAGAAACGGGACTGATTCACGATGAAGGTCCTGATAAGGATGGGGGCTTAGGCCCTTATGTCCAGAGTGAACGCCAAAAAGCAGGGATTTACCTGGAATATGCAAAGCAGTTAGTGGAAAAAGGCGAAGCTTACTACTGCTTCTGTACCCAGGAAAGGCTGGAAGGCTTAAAGCGGGAGGTAAATGGGGAGATGATCATGAACTATGATAAGCACTGCCTTCATTTATCAAAGGAAGAAACCGAAGCTAACCTAAAGGCTGGCATTCCCTATGTAATCCGCCAGAATAACCCTTCTGAGGGCACAACCACCTTCCATGATGAGATTTACGGCGACATTTCGGTAGAAAATTCCGAACTGGATGACATGGTGCTGATAAAATCCGATGGATATCCCACCTATAATTTTGCTAATGTGGTAGACGACCATCTGATGGGAATTACCCATGTTGTAAGAGGAAACGAGTACCTGTCTTCTTCTCCTAAATATAACCGCCTGTATGAGGCCTTTGGCTGGCAGGTTCCCGTTTATGTTCACTGCCCGCTGATTACGAATGAGGAGCATCAAAAGCTCAGTAAGCGAAGCGGCCACTCCTCCTACGAGGATTTGATTGAGCAGGGATTTTTAACGGAAGCAGTGGTAAACTATGTGGCTTTGCTGGGATGGTCGCCAGAAGGAACCAATGAAATCTTTTCCCTGGATCAGATGGTGGAGGCCTTTGATTACCGCCGTATGAGCAAATCACCGGCTGTTTTTGATATGACAAAGTTAAGATGGATGAACAGCGAGTACATGAAATCCATGGATTTTGAAGCGTTTTATCAACTGGCTTTGCCGTATATGAAAAAAACAGTCCATAAGGACCTGGATTTCAAAAAGATAGGAGCCATGGTAAAAACGAGAATTGAAGTATTTCCTGATATTTGTGACCATATTGACTTCTTTGAAGAAATGCCGGAATACGATGTGGCCATGTACCGGCATAAAAAGATGAAATCCACAGAGGAAACCTCTCTTAACGTGCTGAAAGATGTGCTGCCGATTCTGGAAAAACAGGAAGATTACAGCAATGACGCATTGTATCAGGCCCTGATGGAATATGTGAAGGAAAAGGACTTAAAAACTGGCTTTGTCATGTGGCCTGTGCGCACAGCCGTATCCGGAAAGCAGATGACTCCTGCCGGGGCCACTGAGATTATGGAAGTTTTGGGAAAAGAAGAGTCCTTAAAGAGAATCCGGGCAGGAATTGAGAAATTGTCCTAAACAGAATTTGAAGGAATCAGCAGATTTATTTTGAAACAAAGAGGGCAGCCATAAGAGAAACAAAAAGGCTGTCAAAGAGGAAAACAGATGCCATTTAATGAAGCGCAGTCTATGGCAGTGGGCCATAATAAGGGGCCGATGATGGTATTGGCAGGGCCAGGTTCCGGAAAAACAACGGTGATTGTAGGACGTGTTCAAAACCTGGTAAAGAAGCAGGGAGTAAATCCGTCTAATATTCTGGTCATTACCTTTACAAAAGCGGCAGCCAGGGAGATGGAAGAACGGTATTTGTCTTTGGAACAGGAAACTTCGGGTGGAAGGGTCAGCTTTGGCACCTTCCATTCCGTTTTTTTTCGCATCTTAAAGCTGGCATATCAGTATGGCGGAGAGAATATTGTAAGAGAAGAGCAGCAAGTTCAGTTTGTCCGCCAGCAGATGGAGAAACTTTCTCTGGATGTGGAAGATGAAGGAGAATTTATCCATTCCATCTTAAGTGAAATCAGTGAAGTTAAGGGAGAAATGATCCCCTTGGATCATTATTATTCAAAAAATTGTTCGGAAGAGATTTTTAAGTCATTATACCAAAGTTATGAGGAACAAATGCGCCGGCAGAGGCTGTTGGATTTTGATGACATGCTGGTTATGTGCTATCAGCTTTTGCGGGAGCGGAAAGATATTTTGTCTGCATGGCAAAGGAAATACCGGTACATACTAATTGACGAGTTTCAGGATATTAACCGGATACAATATGAAGTGGTCCGCATGATGGCGCTGCCAGAGAATAATTTATTTATTGTAGGAGATGATGATCAGTCTATCTATCGGTTCCGGGGAGCAAAACCGGAACTAATGCTGGGATTTACAAAGGATTATCCCCAGGCAAAACAGGTTCTTTTGAATATTAATTACCGTTCTACGCCTCAGATTGTAAACCGGGCCGGACTGCTGATTCAGCATAATAAAAAGCGGTTTCCAAAAGAAATCCAGACTGTGAAAGAGAATGGAAAGCCGGTTGTTACAAAAGTATTTCAGAACGGGGCTCTTGAGGTTTTTGCAATTTGCGAGGAAATCCGGGATTATTTCCAGGCTGGCATTCCCTTTGAAGAGATAGCCATACTGTTTCGGACGAACCAGGGACCAAGGCTTTTAGTAGAAAAGATGATGGAATTTAATATTCCCTTTCAAATCCGGGATTTGCTTCCTAATATTTACGATCATTGGATTGCAAAGAACTTTTTGGACTATATTATGGTTGCCAGAGGACATACGGAGCGGGCCAGAGTCCTGTCGATTATTAACCGGCCGAAACGGTATGTAAGCCGGGATGCCCTGGAAGGAGAAGTAATTTACTGGGATCGGGTGAAAGCCTTTTACCAGGATAAGGGCTGGATGGTGGAGCGGATAGAGGATTTGGAATATCATTTGCTTCAAATCCGGAAGATGGCGCCCGGAGCAGCAGTCAACTATATCCGGAAAGCAATGGGATATAATGACTATTTAACGGAGTGTGCAAAGTTCAGGCGGATGAAGCCAGAAGAACTGTTTGAAATTGCAGATCAGATTCAGGAAAGTGCATCGGAGCATCAGACCTGTGAGGCCTGGTTTGCCCATATCATTCGGTATCAGGAAGAGCTGAAAGAACAGGCAAAGGAACGGAATCAAAAAAGAGAAGGGGTTTCTCTGATGACCATGCACAGTTCAAAAGGACTGGAATTTCGGGCAGTTTATATTCTGGATGCCAATGAGGGAGTTACGCCTCATAACAAAGCCTTTTTGGATGCAGATATGGAAGAAGAGCGGCGGATGTTTTATGTGGCTATGACCAGGGCAAAAGAACGGCTTCATGTATATTATGTAAAGGAGCGGTATCATAAAAAACAGGAAGTTTCCCGGTTTGTGCGGGAGTATCTGGGAAGGGAAACCGGGCAGGAGAAAAAGGAAGGTGTCTTGTGGAAAAAAAGGAAACCGGGCTGATTCATATTTACTGCGGAAATGGGAAAGGAAAAACTACGGCAGCTTTCGGACTGGGGATCCGGGCAGCAGGAAGAGATAAGCAGGTAGTAATTGCCCGCTTTTTAAAAACAGAAGATTCGGGGGAGGTTTTTGTACTGCGCCAGATCCCGGGGATTCATTTGATTTACTGTGAGGAAAGCTTTGGATTTACATTTCAAATGACAAAAGAAGTAAGGAGAAAAGCAGCTCAGTATTATAGCCGGATGTTTGAGCAGGCAGTGGAATTAGCAGAAAACAGAAATGGAGATCTGCTGATCCTGGATGAAATTTTACCTGCCTGTCAGGAAGGGTTTGTGGAGAAAGAAAAGCTGGAAGCCTTTTTAATTCATAAACATAAGAGCCTGGAAGTGGTTTTAACTGGCCGCCGGCCATGGGACAAAGTTTTGGATTTGGCCGACTATGTGACAGAGATGAAGCAGATCCGCCATCCTTACGAAAAAGGGATCCTGGCAAGAGAAGGGATTGAGTATTAAAAATCATGGAAACAGCTTGCTTTTTGCCGTATAATTTGGTAAAGTTATTTGGAATCACAGAGGTTCGGTGTATGAAGTACGTGTTTGAAGATCACAGCAGGGAAACTTCAAACACACGTTACAACGGTAAAGAAGGAATGTTCCCAGGAGGATCAAGGAATGAAAGAAAATCAAAAATTCAACTGCAATTTAGGAGAAAATGGTGAGGAAGCAGAGGAAACTACAGTTACGCTTACCCTGGATGACGATACCACTCTGGAATGCGTTGTAATTAATATCTTTAAGGCTGGGGAGCGGGAGTATATTGCGCTGCTTCCTATGGAAGGGCCGGCATCGGAAGAGGGCGAGGTTTACTTATACCGGTATTCAGAGGATGAAAACGGACAGCCGGATCTGGAAAATATTCAGGATGATGACGAATTTGAGATGGTGTCAGATGCATTTGATGAGATGCTGGATGCAGCCGAATATGATGAGATTGTAAGCGAAGAGGATCTGGACAGTATCTGAAACACGCCCTGACAAATAGAAGGAGGCGTGGGGCGCAACTATAATAAACTTAGTTCAAGGATAGGAGAAAATATCCCCGCATACGAAAAAAGATATCCCTGCCGAAAACCATGGTTCATTGCAGATTTTGGTTTTCGCAGGGATTTTCTGATTCTGTATGCCGGATATGATTCCGGAGCTGAAAGGGTTAAACATTGAAGCGGAATAAAATTACATCGCCGTCTTTTACTACGTAGTCTTTTCCTTCCAAACGTACCAGTCCCTTTTCTTTTGCGGCAGGATAGGTTTTGCAGTCCAGCAGATCCTGATAATTTACCACTTCTGCCCGTATAAAGCCGCGTTCAAAGTCAGAGTGGATTTTTCCGGCGGCCTGAGGTGCTTTTGTGCCTGTTTTAATCGTCCATGCCCGGGTTTCTGTTGCACCGGCAGTCAGATAGCTGATAAGGCCTAAAAGCCGGTAGCTGGCGGCAATCAGCTTGTCTAACCCCGATTCTTCCAGCCCCAGATCCTCCAGGAACATGGTCTTTTCCTCTTCATCCAGTTCTGCAATTTCCTGCTCAATCTGAGCACAGATCACAAAGACCTCGGAATGATTTTGTGCTGCAAAATCCCGCACCTTTTGTACATAGGGATTTGAGGCTCCGTCATCAGCCAAATCCTCCTCACCTGCATTTGCTGCAAAAATCACCGGCTTCCAGGTAAGCAGATTCAGCGATTCTACAAAAGCGAATTCATCCTGGTCTGAAATATCCATGCTTCTGGCTAAATATCCATTTTCCAGATGCTCTTTTACCGCTTTTAAAAGGGACACTTCTTTTGCCAGCTCTTTATTATTAAAGGCTCCCTTTGCAGTTTTTGAAATACGGCGTTCCAGAATTTCGATATCGGAAAAAATCAGTTCCAGGTTAATCGTTTCAATATCACGAATAGGATCAACTGTTCCGTCAACATGAATTACATTCCCGTCCTCAAAGCAGCGAACCACATGAATAATGGCGTCCACCTCACGGATATTGGAGAGGAACTGGTTTCCCAGGCCTTCTCCCTTGGATGCGCCTTTTACCAGCCCTGCAATATCCACAAATTCAATCACAGCAGGCGTTATTTTTTCGGAATCGTACAGGCTGGCTAACTGCCCAAGTCTTGGATCCGGCACGGATACGATACCTATATTTGGATCAATTGTACAAAATGGATAATTGGCAGATTCTGCCCCTGCCTTGGTTAAAGAATTAAAAAGAGTGCTTTTTCCCACATTGGGTAATCCTACAATCCCTAATTTCATGATTACCATTCCTTCCTAGTTAGTTAAATTTTAAATGGATCTGCAAAAGCAGTCAAACTTTGCAGAAAGCATGGCTGAAACATACCCTCAGTGGACAAGGATACTCTAATAGAATAGCACATCTTTTTATGAAAGAAAAGCAGAAAGATGGATTTCACCGTATTGTCGAAAACTTGTACATCCTGTCAATCGAATTTCGTTGATTTTTCGGGAGATTAGGGTTAAAATGTAAGAAGCTCAAAGGCGGAGAGGAGTATTACATATGACATCAAATGGAGCAGATTTAAGCTTCGTTAATCTGGGAATAACTATTGGACATCTTCGGAATGATATCACCATATTCGGTTTCCGGATCGCGTTTTACGGTATTATCATCGGATGCGGAATGCTGGCTGGTATTTGGCTTGCCCAGAAAGATGCAAAAAGAAGGGGACAGGATCCGGAACTGTACCTGGATTTTGCATTATATGCGATTATTTTTGCAATTATCGGAGCCAGGATGTATTACGTTTTGTTTGAATGGGACGCATACAAAGATGACCTGTTTCAAGTTTTTAACCTGAGGGCTGGGGGATTGGCTATTTACGGCGGGGTAATTGGCGCAGTGTTGACCCTGATTATTTTTTCCAGGATTCGGAAACAATCTTTCTTTTCGATGGCGGACACCGGTGTTTTAGGTCTGGTATTAGGCCAGGTGATAGGACGCTGGGGAAATTTTTTTAACTGCGAAGCATTTGGCGGATATACGGAAAGTCTTCTGGCTATGCGGATTAAAAAATCTCTTGTAAATCCGTCTATGATATCACAGGAGCTCCAGGATCATATGATTGTGGAGCAGGGCGTGGAGTATATCCAGGTACATCCAACATTTCTTTATGAGTCCCTTTGGAATCTGTGCCTTCTGATTTTTATGCTGTGGTATCGGAAACAAAAGAAATTTGACGGAGAGATGCTTTTTATTTATTTACTCGGTTACGGATTAGGAAGAAGCTGGATTGAAGGCCTTCGAACGGATCAGCTTCTGCTTTTTAAAACCGGGCTTCCGGTTTCTCAATGCCTGTCCATCGTTCTCGCAGTAGGTGCTGCCTGTCTCCTGATTTGGAAACACAAGCAATTAAGAGTTGGAGAAGAGGAAAGCATATGAAGAATCTATCAAAAAATGAATTAATTGAACAGATAGAATTGGCAAGAAAAGTATTAAATACCAGTATTGATGAAGGTGAAGATTATCAGCAGATTTATCAGTACAGCGTAGAATTAGACAGTTTAATTGAACAGTATATTATAGCAGGTTTTTGAATCATAAAAACTGTGGCACATCTGATGAAAAGCAATTTTTAAACACGCTCAATACCATATCAATATTAGATTGATGGAAGACAAAAAGCAAAAAATAAGGCCGGGAATGGAAGACAAATTCCCGGTCTTATTTTTTTGCTCTAAAATGTATATTTTATGCAGAAACAGCGAGAAAGTTTTATTGTTCCACAGGTTATTAACAGTACTGCAAATTCCTTTTTGCCGTAAGGAGAACAAGCAGCCTTTTTAATCCTTTTGCAAAAAATACCTTGCTATTTTGTAGTGAATGTAATAAAATGAATATACAGGTGGTGGAAAGTGGTAGAATGTGGGACAAAGGGGTAGCCAAGTGGATTTGATCAAATCCAGCCAGATATGCGGGATCATATTTGGGGTGGTTGGCTGTATGGAATGGATGCCAGGTGATAGATATGTTCATGGGTGAGTACAATCATACAGTAGACGCGAAGGGGCGCGTAATCGTTCCTTCTAAGTTCAGGGAGCAGCTAGGAGATGTATTCGTGGTTACGAAAGGATTGGACGGCTGCTTATTTGCGTATGAAAATACTGAGTGGAAAGCCCTGGAAGAAAAACTTCACTCCCTGCCCCTTACCAATGCCAATGCCAGAAAGTTCTCAAGGTTTTTCCTGGCAGGAGCTACCTCCTGTGAAGTAGACAAGCAGGGAAGAATCCTTCTCCCCTCAGTCCTTCGGGAATTTGCGGGGATTGAAAAGGATGCGGTACTGGTTGGAGTAGGAAGCCGGATTGAAATATGGGCGAAAAACCGCTGGCTGGAAGCGAATTCCTATGATGATATGGAAGAGATTGCGGAAAATATGGAAGGATTGGGAATTTGATGGAGTTTCAGCATAAGTCAGTTCTGCTTTACGAAACAATTGACAGCTTACATGTGAAACCGGATGGCATTTATGTAGACGGCACATTAGGCGGAGGAGGGCATGCATATGAACTGTGCAGCCGTCTGAACAGGAACGGAAGACTAATTGGAATCGATCAGGATGAAGCAGCAATTCAGGCAGCATCTCAGAGGCTGAAAGAATTTGGAAGCCAGGTAACCATAGTCAGAAATAATTATTCCCGGATGCCAGAGGTGCTGGAACGGTTAAAGGTTGGGAAGGTAGATGGGATTTACTTGGATTTAGGCGTTTCTTCTTATCAGTTGGATACACCGGAGAGAGGATTTACATACCGGGAAGATGTCACCCTGGATATGAGAATGGATCAAAGAAACCAAAGGACGGCTGCAGATATTGTAAATACCTACAGCGAGATGGAATTGTACCGGGTAATCCGGGATTACGGTGAAGATAAATTTGCAAAAAATATAGCAAAACATATTGTAAAAAGACGGCAGGAAAAGCCGGTTAAAACTACGGGAGATCTGATTGATGCCATTAAAGCGGCAATACCAGCTAAAGTACGGGCGGCAGGAGGCCATCCGGCGAAACAGACCTTTCAGGCAATTCGGATTGAACTGAACGGGGAACTTACGGTGCTGAAGGAGTCACTTGACTGGATGATCGATCTTTTAAATCCGGGAGGGCGCCTTTGTATCATTACCTTCCATTCGTTAGAGGATCGAATTGTAAAAAACAAATTTCGGGAACAGGAACATCCATGTATCTGCCCGCCGGAGTTTCCAGTATGTGTCTGCGGGAGGGAAAGCAGGGGAAAGGTGATTACCAGAAAGCCGATTGTTCCCACAAAAGAAGAAGAAAGGGAAAACAAACGCTCCAAAAGCGCAAAGCTGAGGGTTTTTGAGCGGAAATAAGCTGGGATGATAAATCAGGTACTGAAAAGAGTACTCATACAAAGATAGGAGGAAACCTGACATGGCTGAAAAAAGGAATTCGAATTACACCAGGGAATACGTTGACGGGAACACTGTTCGGAAATTACGGCCGGAACAGGTTCCTGTTAAAAGGGAAGCGGAATCAAAAAAACGCCGGAAAGTAAACTACACAGTCAGACGAAATCAGGAGAAAGCCCTTCAGATTAATCTGCCCCATCTTCTGATGCTTACGGCAGCGGCGATCTGTATGTTATACTTGTGTGTAACTTACCTGCAGGTACAGTCTTCGATTACTTCACGGATGCATAACATTGAACAGTCTGAAAAAGAGCTGGAGGTATTAAAGTCAGAAAATGATGCCCTGGAAACCAGCATTAATACTTATGTGGATTTGGATTATGTGTACGAAGTCGCGACAGAGGAATTGGGTATGGTGTATGCCAATAAGGATCAGGTTATCATGTATAACAGAACAGAAAGTGAGTATGTAAGACAGTATGATGACATCCCAAAATACTAAGCGGCCGGGGAAGAAGAATCAGAAAGGCGGCCCGAAGCTATTTGTGACATACATGCAGGAAAAGCTGGCGGTTACTGTAATGGTAATTACGCTGGCTTTATTTGCATTAGTTATAATCCTTTATAATATTGCCAGAACCAAGCAGGACGACTACTCAAAAATCGTTTTGTCCCAGCAAGAGTATGACAGCCGTGTCATTCCTTTTCGGAGAGGTGACATTGTAGACAGAAACGGAACGTTTTTGGCTACCAGTGAGAAGGTTTATAATTTGATTTTGGATCCGAAACAGATTATGTCAGATGCGGAATCGTATTTGGAACCCACATTAAACGCATTGTCACAGGTGTTTCAGTATGATGCAGGCGAAATCCGCACCTTGATTGAAAATCGGAAAGAGATAGCATACGTCCGCTATGCCAGACAGCTTTCTTATGATGAAAAAGTGGCGTTCGAAACCTTAAAAACCCAGATGAATGAGGGGTACAGCAAAAGCGGCGCAAAGGAACGGGTAAAAGGTGTTTGGTTTGAGGACGAATACAGAAGGATTTACCCTTACAATTCCTTAGCCTGCAATGTAATCGGCTTTACCCAGGGCGACGGGGCAGGCAGCGGAGGGATTGAACAGTATTACAATGATTCCTTAAAAGGAATTAACGGAAGAGAATACGGATATTTAAATGAGGAAACCAACTTAGAGCGGGTAATTAAGCCGGCTTCCAATGGGAATACCATTGTATCTACCATAGATGTCAATATCCAGAAGATTGCGGAAAAATATATTGATGAGTGGGAAAGTACCACAGGCAGCGATATGAGCGCTGCGATTGTGATGGATCCCAATAACGGGGAAGTACTGGCTATGACCAATAAAAACCGTTTCGATTTAAACAATCCCCGGGAGTTAAATGGACGCTATACAGAAGCAGAGATCCAGGAATTTGGGATTCAGGAAGCCATAGACGATTACCGCCGGAAAAACCCGGATGCAGAAAGGCTTACAGAGGATCAGGTAACAGAACACTACAGCAGCGAGGAAATCCGGTCATTAGGCACCCAGGTAGCCTGGAATAAGGTTTGGAGGAATTTTTGCGTCAGCGATACGTATGAGCCAGGATCTCCCCAGAAAATTTTTACTATAGCCACATGCTTAGAGGAGGGGGTGCTTTCTGGCAGTGAAAGTTTCTTATGTGATGGCTATCAGGAAGTGGGAGGCTGGAAGATCCGGTGTGTAAACCGAAACGGACATGGGATGCAGACTATTCCGGAAACCCTGATGAATTCCTGCAACGATGCTATGATGCAGATGGCGGCCATGATGGGGAAAGAACGGTTTTCAAAGTATCAGTATATGTTTGGTTTTGGCGCCAGAACAGGGATTGACCTGCCTGGGGAAGCAGAAACCAGCACCCTGGTCCGCAGCGGGGAGGATATGCGTTCCTCTGATTTAGCTACCAATTCCTTCGGCCAAAATTATAACTGTACAATGATTCAGATGGCAGCCGCTTACTGCTCCGTTATTAACGGAGGCTCCTACTATGAACCTCATGTAGTAAAGCAGATTTTAAATGAACGGGGTTCTGTGGTAGAAAAAATAGAACCGAAACTGGTGCGGGAAACGGTTTCGGAAACAACAGCAAATTATATAAAAGATGCTCTTTTCCGGACTGTGGCAGAAGGCACCGGAAAGGCAGCGCAGGTAGATGGATATCAAGTAGGCGGAAAAACGGGAACTGCTGAAAAGTATCCCAGAGAGGATAAAAATTATCTGGTTTCTTTTGTTGGATTTGCCCCGGTGGATGATCCCCAGGTATTGGTTTATGTGGTAATTGATGTGCCTCATGTGGAAAAAAAGGACCAGCCTCACAGCTCTTACGCCACAAAAGTAGTTCAGCAGATTTTAGCAGATGTACTTCCTTACAGGGGTGTATTTCCGGATCAGGAACTTTATGAAACGCCGGAAGAAGTTGAAAACCAACTGCCTGAGGAAGAGGGGATTACTTCCGGCACAACGGTTCCGGATGAATCCCAGCCAGAGGAAACACAGCCGGAAACAAAGGTATATGAAACAGACGAGTATATTATTCCGGACGAAGAATCTTTGCTTCCGTCAGATATGTCTGGTTCGGAAGGGGAAGCAGAAAGCCAGACAGAGGAAGGAGCCGGCCAGGAGGATGACAGTCCTCAGGTTGGCCTTCCGGGAAGCCCTCCGGGCCAGGGAGGGGAAGAGCCATAGCCTGACATTTAGCAGGCCTATATTGGTATAAGCTATACATAAACAGCCCGGCAGATTCATATAATGAACAAAAAGACAGGAGCCGGGCATGAATGAAAATCAAACCTGTCACAGGGGGAAAGTAGCCGTTCTCTATTTCCTGTTATCGATTATGATGATTGGATTAGCAGGACGGCTTTTTTATCTGATGATATTTCGTTCCCAGTATTACATGGCAAAAGCAGAAGATCTGCACCAGAGAGAGAGGACCATTAAGGCAGCCAGGGGACGGATTCTGGACAGAAACGGAATCGTCCTGGCAGATAACCGGACGGTATGTACCATATCTGTTATCCATAACCAGGTAAAGGAGCCTGAAAAAGTGATCCAAATTTTATGTGATGAGCTGGAACTGGATCAGGAAGCGGTTCGGAAAAAGGTAGAAAAAAGAAGCTCCCGGGAGGTGATTGCCACTAATGTGGAAAAAGATCTTGGAGATAAGGTAAGAAGCTGGGGACTGGCTGGGATAAAGGTAGACGAAGACTATAAGCGGTACTATCCATATGACAGCCTGGCTTCTAAAGTGCTGGGGTTTACCGGAGGCGATAATCAGGGAATTATCGGCCTGGAAGTTAAGTATGAGCCCTATTTAAAAGGAACCAATGGAACCATTCTGAGTATGGCCGACGCAGCCGGAGTGGAGCTGGAAAATGGAAAAGAGGAGCGCATTGAGCCAGTGGCCGGCAATGATCTGATTACCAGTCTGGATATCAATATCCAGCAGTATGCCCAGCAGTTAGCCTACGAAACTATGGAAAAGAAGAATGCAAAAGGCGTTTCCATCCTGGTAATGAACCCTCAGAATGGCGAGATTCTGGCTTTGGTGAATGTACCGGAGTTTAATCTAAACGATCCGTTTACATTGGATCAGAACCTGGTAAGCGAAGCGGCAAAACAAAAGGCAGCAGAAGAGGCTGCTTTGGGGATGGATAACCAGGAACGGCGAAACCGGATGTGGCGCAACAGTTGTGTCAGTGATACCTATGAGCCAGGCTCTACTTTCAAAATTATAACGGCTGCCGCCGGACTGGAAGCGGATGTGGTAAAGCTGGAAGATAGATTTTCCTGCCCCGGCTTCCGGATCGTAGAGGACAGAAAAATACGATGCCACAAAACAGGAGGACATGGAGGGGAAAACTTTCTTCAAGGGATGATGAATTCCTGCAATCCGGTGCTTATCGATGTTGGTCAAAGGCTTGGGGTTGAACAGTATTATCAGTATTTTGAACAATTCGGATTAAAGGGAAAAACTGGAATCGATATTCCGGGAGAGGCCGCTACGATTATGCATAAGAAAGAGAATATTGGTCCGGTAGAATTGGCAACCGTTTCCTTTGGGCAGTCATTCCAGATTACCCCAGTACAGCTTATAGCAACCGTATCTTCTATTATCAATGGAGGAAGACGTGTAACGCCGCATTTTGGAGTAGAGGCAAGATCAGCAGATCATACCTGGATCCGGGAATTTACCTATCCCCTTGGCCAGCAGATTTTATCAGAAGAAACCAGTGAAACAATGCGGTTTATTTTAGAACAGGTGGTGGCAGAAGGCAGCGGAAAAAAAGCGGCTGTAGAGGGATTTCGCATCGGAGGAAAGACTGCTACATCAGAAAAGCTTCCCAGAAGCTTAAAAAAGTATATTTCATCTTTTATCGGGTTTGCTCCGGCTGATAATCCTAACGTAATTGCGCTGATAACCATTGATGAACCGGAAGGGATCTACTATGGAGGAACGATTGCAGCTCCGGTAATCGCAGATTTATTCCGGAATATTCTTCCGGTTGTTTCCTGAGATTACAGTTGATTATTCACGGAAAAAGACGTATACTACTTAATAACTCCTGCGGTAATAACGCGTGAATCTTATTATACATAAGAAGTTGAGGTGTCATATGATTAATGAAACAATTTTAGCCATTATTATAGCATTTGCCATCAGTGCGATTTTATGCCCGGTGGTTATCCCATTTCTTCATAAGCTGAAATTTGGTCAGCAGGTTCGGGAGGAAGGTCCGCAGGCCCACTTAAAAAAACAGGGAACTCCTACCATGGGAGGGCTGATGATCCTAACAAGCGTAATCATCACATCTCTGTTTTATATTCCAAGATATCCAAAAGTAATTCCCGTTTTATTCGTAACGGCAGGCTTTGGTATTATCGGCTTTTTGGATGATTATATCAAGATTGTGATGAAGCGGTCAGAAGGGCTTAAGCCAAAGCAGAAACTGATTGGCCAATGTGTGATTACTGGTATTTTTGCCTGGTATTTGGTAACCAGTAATGAAGTAGGGTGCGGGATGCTGATTCCGTTTACCGGCGGCTTCCAAGAGGGAATCTATTTGAATTTAGGGATTCTGTTTGTTCCTTCTGTATTTTTTATTGTTTTGGGAACGGACAATGGGGTGAATTTTACAGATGGTTTAGACGGCCTCTGCACCAGCGTAACGATTTTAGTTGCAACCTTTTTAACCATCATTTCCCTTGGGGAAGGAAGCGGGATCAGCCCAATTACCGGGGCTGTAGTGGGAAGTTTGTTAGGATTCCTGTTGTTTAATGTATATCCGGCTAAAGTTTTTATGGGAGATACAGGTTCCCTGGCATTAGGCGGTTTTGTGGCATCCAGCGCATTTATGCTTCAGATGCCGCTGTTTCTTGTAATTATCGGATTTATCTATCTGATTGAAGTGTTGTCGGTTATCATTCAGGTAACCTATTTTAAGAAAACCGGCGGGAAGAGGATCTTTAAGATGGCTCCGATCCATCATCATTTCGAATTAAGCGGATGGTCGGAAACCAGGGTTGTTGCGGTGTTTGCTACCGTTACAGCCGTTCTCTGCATGGTGGCATACTTAGGATTATAGGAGGGTGTTAGCTTGAGCAGTCAGAGAGTGTTAGTGGCAGGAAGCGGAGTCAGTGGTATTGCAGCGGCAAAGCTTTTATTAGCTATGGGCGGAGAGGTTGTACTGTATGACAGCAATGAAAATTTGGATGAGGCAGAGATCAGGGGAAAATTTGAGGACAGCAGAAGAGTTGTTGTTATTCTTGGACAATTGGATCGGGCGGCTCTGATTGGTGTGGAGTTATGCATTATCAGCCCGGGGATTCCTCTGGAAGCTCCGTTTGTGGCGATACTGGATGAAGCAAAGATCCCCATCTGGGGAGAGATTCAGCTGGCTTACCAGTGCGCCAAAGGAAGGCTGGCGGCAATTACCGGAACCAACGGAAAAACCACAACCACAGCTTTAACCGGCGAAATTTTAAAAAACTATTTTGAATCAGTTTTTGTGGTGGGGAACATAGGAATTCCTTATACAGAAATTGCCCTGGATACCACAGAAAAGTCAGTAACAGTGGCAGAAGTTTCCAGTTTTCAATTGGAAACGATTATGGATTTCAGACCTCAGGTCAGCGCGATCTTAAATATTACTCCAGATCATCTAAACCGTCATGGAACCATGGAGCGGTATATCGGAGTGAAAAAAAGCATAGCTGTTAACCAGACAGAAGAAGATACCATTGTACTGAATTATGATGATCCTGTATTAAGGAAGTTTGGACAGAAAAAGAATTCAGATGAGGACAATGAACTGGATTTCCCCTTAAAGGCGAAAGTAGTTTTTTTCAGCAGCAGGACTGCACTTGAAGAAGGTTTATTTCTGGATGGAGATGAAATCATCCTGAAAGAAGGAAAAAAGCGGGAAACCGTGGTGAACGTCAAAGACTTAAAACTTTTAGGACGCCATAACTATGAAAATGTAATGGCAGCAGTAGCCGTTGGCCTGACTCTTGGAGTTCCGTTAGAATCCATTCAAAAAACCATAAAAGAATTTCAGGCAGTTGAGCACAGGATTGAGTTTGTGATGGAGCGAAGCGGCGTTAAGTACTATAATGATTCAAAGGGAACGAATCCGGACGCGGCGATTCAGGCCATCCATGCCATGCCGGGGCCAACTCTTTTAATTGCCGGGGGATACGATAAAAATAATGAGTATGACCAGTGGATTGAAGCATTTGGAACAAAGGTAAAATATCTGGTTTTGATTGGACAGACCAGAGATAAGATTGCCCAATGTGCAAGAGAACATGGTTTCACAGAAATCATGTATGCGGAAGACATGCAGGAGGCAGTAAAGGTCTGTGCCTCGTATGCCAATATGGGGGAAAATGTACTGTTAAGCCCGGCCTGCGCAAGCTGGGGAATGTTTAAAAACTATGAGGAAAGAGGGCGTATCTTTAAAGAATGTGTAAAGAACCTCTGACAGAAGGGAAGAGCTTTGGCAGTGGGCCAAAAGCGGCGCATAAAGGTTTAAGGAGGACACTGCATGGCAAAACAGCAGCAGCCGAAAACTTCAGGACAGCGGCCAAACCAGAAACCAAATAATATCCGCACAATGCAGCCGGCAAGAGGAGGGAACCAGAGCCGGAATCTGCGGCAGGAGAAAAGCCCTCCGGCTCAAAAAAATGGACAGCCGCCGGTAAAAAAGATGTATGCCAGGCGTTTTTACGATTACAGCCTGCTGTTTCTTATTATCTTCCTGACCTTGTTTGGTCTGGTGATGATTTACAGCTCCAGTTCCTACTCAGCGCAGCTAAAATACGGCGACACAGGATATTTTATGAAGCGCCAGGGATACATAGCGCTGGGCGGAGTCTTTATTATGCTGGTTATTTCAAAAATTAACTATCATTTTTTTGCTAAGTTTGCAGTTTTGGCTTATATTCTTTCTTATGTGCTGATGCTGATGGTAATGTTTACCCCTTTGGGGATTGAGGCAAACGGAAAAAAGCGATGGCTGAAGTTAGGGCCTGTGCAGTTTCAGCCTACTGAGATGGTAAAGATCGCATTGATTCTTCTGCTGGCAGTGGTGATCACAGAAATGGGCGTTCAAATTAATAAAATGAAGGCCTTGTATTGGATCGCTGCCCTTACGCTCCCCATAGCCGGACTGGTAACCAAAAATAATTTAAGTTCCGGAATTATTATTTTAGGGATCGCTTTTGTAATGTCCTTTGTAGCCAGTAAACTTCGGTGGCCATTTGTGGCCTGTACAGCGGCAGTAGGGGTGATTGCTGCATTTGCTGGCCCCATTGCTACCGTTCTTGAGAAAATCGGCCTGATGCAGCCCTATCAGTTAATGCGGATCCATGTATGGCTGAATCCGGAAGCTTACCGGCAGGACGGCGGTTATCAAGTGCTTCAGGGCCTTTACGCAATCGGATCCGGCGGACTGATGGGGAAAGGATTAGGAGAAAGCATCCAAAAGCTTGGTTTTGTGCCAGAGGCTCAAAATGATATGGTATTTTCTATTATCTGTGAAGAGTTGGGGATTTTTGGAGCTGTGGGCATTATTCTGCTTTTTCTGTTTATGATTTATCGTTTTATGCTGATTGCCAGCAATGCTCCGGATTTATTCGGCGCTATGCTGGTAGTGGGAGTAATGGGGCATATTGCAATTCAGGTGATTTTAAATATTGCAGTTGTCACCAATACCATTCCAAATACAGGAATTACCCTTCCTTTTATCAGCTATGGAGGTACTTCTGTGGTGTTTCTTATGATGGAAATGGGAATGGTTTTAAGCGTATCCAACCAGATTAAATTGCAGAAATAGCAAAAATTAAGAGAAACGGTTACGAAACAAGCGTTTCCTTCATATAGTGTTAAAGAAAGAAGCATAGGATCGTTATGCATGTAATGGTTGGAGGGAGCTTGCTTGTCGGAGATTCGCGTTTGCGGTTACCGGCCTTTATCAGGTGAGATAAAAATCCAGGGTTCTAAAAATGGGGTGCTGCCTATGCTGGCGGCGTCAATCCTTCAAAAGGGAACCGTCCAATTTACCAATGTCCCCATCATACAGGATGTTGCCTGTATGGTGGGAATTTTAGAGTTCATGGGCTGCCGCTGCAGATTGGAAGGCAGCCGGCTGTCAGTGGACGCTTCTGAGATAGAACATACACAGATTCCTAAAGAAGATGTGGGAAAGATGCGTTCCTCTATTTTGGTTATGGGTGCTCTGCTTGGACGAAAGAAAAGGGCCGTTACCTGGTATCCGGGAGGCTGCACCATCGGGAGCCGCCCCATAGATCTCCATCTAAAGGCTTTTTCCTGTCTGGGAGTTCAGGTAAAGGAAGAGGAAGGACGGGTTGAAGCGTTTGCCGATACTCTGAATGGAAGCAGGATTGTATTTCCGTTTCCCAGTGTTGGAGCGACAGAAAATGCCCTGCTGGCAGCAGTTTTAGCAGAGGGAGAAACAGAGATTTCAGGGGCGGCGAAAGAGCCGGAGATCGAAAGTCTTTGCCGGTTTTTAAACCAGATGGGAGCCGATATCCGGGGCATTGGAAGCGGAAGGTTAAGAATTCGCGGAGTAAAAGAGCTTCATGGAACAGAATTTGAAGTTCCAGGTGACCGGATAGCAGCCGGTACATATCTGATTGCAGTAGCCGCCGCCGGAGGGGAAGCAGGAATTTTAAACGCTCCCTGGGAGGATATGCAGGAAGTGGTACAGGTACTGCGGGCTGTGGGGGCTACGGTGGAGCCTTTTTCCGGAAAGCCAAAAAGGGCTGGGATTGAAATTAAGATGAAAGGACGTCCGAAAGCAATTCATCTTGCTACCGGGCCGTATCCGGAATTTCCTACCGATTTGCAGTCGCCTATGCTTGCCGTTTTAACACGGGCAGAAGGAACCAGCATCATTGAAGAAAGAGTGTTTGAAGCCCGGTTTAAGACGGTTGGAGAGTTATGGAAAATGGGTGCACAGATAGAAATTATGGGAAACCGGGCAGTGATTTACGGTAAAAACAGGCTTCGGGGAACGGATGTAAAAGCCTGGGATTTAAGAGGCGGCGCTGCTTTGGCGGCCGCCGCATTGGCAGCCCAAGGGGAAACCAGGATTTCTGACTGTATTTATATAGAAAGAGGATATGAAGATATATGCCGGGATCTCAGGTGTCTAAATGGCGCAATCGAAAGACTTAGCCCTTAAAATCCGGCAGATACTTCTGTTAAGTGAGATTTGACTATGCCAAACAAAAAAGAAAAGAAGAAAAAAAGCCATATGGGAGCCTGGTTCGGGATTGCATGCATCCTGCTGGTAATCCTGACCCTGCTTTCCGTTAATATTACGAAGATAACCATAACTGGAAATAAGAAGTATACAGCAGAGCAGATAGAGAAATTGCTGTTTGAAAACAGAAAGGAAAGAAACAGTCTTTATGTTTACTGCCAGGAATCCTTCAGGCCTCATAAGCAGATTCCTTTTGTAGAAAGTTATGAAATCGTTTTTCACAGCCCTGTAGAAGTTGAGGTAATCTTGTATGAAAAAAGTGTAGTAGGGTACGTATCCTATATGAGCAGCAACATGTATTTTGATAAAGATGGTATTATTGTGGAAAGTTCTTCCGGAAGGCTGGATGGAATTCCTCAGGTAACAGGCCTTACCTTTGGCAGCATTGTCTTAAATAAGCCGCTTCCGGTAGAGGATCAGGGGATTTTTGAACATATTATGAATCTGACTCAGGCACTTTCCGCCAATGAAATCAAGGCAGATCAAATCCGGTATGACAGCCGAGGCAATGCAACATTAATCATTGGGGATATTGATGTGTATTTAGGCAATAATAAAGAAATGAACGGAAAAATTTTGGAACTTTGCAATATGCTTCCTAAGCTGGAGGGGATGGCAGGGACTTTATATCTGGATCGATATGACGAAACCAGCAGCAATTTGTGGTATTCTTTTATAAAAAAGTAGGCGAGAATTTCCATAAATATATCAAAAAAATAGTTGCTATTTTTGAAAAAATCAAATATGATATTAGTTAGACTAGAATTTCTATGTGAATAACGATATAGTTGCGATGAAGGACAATAAATCAGGAGAATAAGGAGGAGACAGTCTTGTTAGAAATTAAGATAAATGAATCAGAAAGCGCTGCACGCATTATTGTAGTTGGTGTTGGCGGCGCAGGAAATAATGCAGTTAACCGAATGGTAGAGGAAAATATCATTGGCGTAGAATTTATAGGAATTAATACGGACAAGCAAGTACTGTCTACCTGTCAGGCACCTACTACCATGCAGATTGGTGAAAAGCTTACTGGAGGAAAAGGCGCCGGTGCAAAGCCGGAGGTAGGAGAAAAGGCAGCGGAAGAAAGTTCAGATGAGATTGCCCAGGCAATCCGCAGCGCTGATATGGTATTTGTTACCTGCGGTATGGGCGGCGGAACCGGAACCGGCGCAGCTCCTGTAGTGGCAAAAATTGCAAAGGATATGGGGATTTTAACGGTAGGCGTGGTGACCAAGCCTTTCCGGTTTGAAGGGAAGACCCGTATGGATAATGCGCTCAGGGGTATCGATCGCTTAAAGGAAAGCGTAGATACCTTAATTGTGATCCCGAATGATAAGCTTCTTGAGATTGTAGACCGCCGGACAACCATGCCGGAATCCTTAAAAAAGGCAGATGAAGTTCTCCAGCAGGCTGTTCAGGGAATCACGGATTTGATTAATGTGCCTGGCCTGATTAACCTGGATTTTGCAGACGTTCAGACGGTTATGACAGATAAAGGAATTGCTCATATCGGAATCGGCAGCGCGAAAGGCGATGATAAGGCAATTGAAGCAGTGAAACAGGCAGTATCCAGTCCTCTTCTGGAAACTACAATTGAAGGCGCTACCCATGTAATTATTAATATTTCCGGTGATATCAGCCTGATTGAGGCAAATGAAGCTGCAAGCTACGTTCAGGAGCTTACTGGCGAAGATGCCAATATTATTTTCGGCGCCATGTATGATGAAAACGCTCAGGATGAAGTTACGATTACTGTGATTGCTACTGGGCTTGACGGCCAGGGAGCAGCTCCGGCAGCCAGACAGGCAGCAGGGTTTGCAGGAAATGCCGGATTTAAAACTCCTCAAAAGCAGACCATGACCGGATACGGCGCGCCTTCTCAGCCTATGCCAAAGGCTGGTTCAGAAGCTGCCGCAACTACGCCCCTTGGCTATACCCAGCCCAATCCTGCAACACCTCCTTACCGGCCAAGAAATCCGGAGGTACAGATTAATATTCCTGATTTCTTAAAGAATAAAAGATAATTTTCAGATACATTATAAAGCATTCACAATTTAACAACAGTTTTCAGAGGGCGGATTTTGACGATGAAAAATAGGAATCCGGCCCCTCCGTTTGACAAACTTTGAAGCCTTTTCTGTCTATAATAAAATTAATAGACAGGGAGGGCTTTTCTTATGGAAATTACATTTTACCTGGACGTATTTCTTTTGGTGAATTTCTTCATGGATTTTTTCCTCCTCTGGATGTTAAGCATGATTCTTAAGTTAAAAGGAAAGGGGATTCGGCTTGCTGCAGGAAGCGCTGTGGGGGCTTTTCTTTCTGCCCTGGCGTTTCTTGGATGGATGAAACAAACGGGAACGGGCATAGTGGCTGTTTTTATATGGTCAGCAGAAGTGTTTGGGATCAGCAGCCTGATGGTAATTGCTGCATTTCGCCCGGAATGTTTCCGGGATTTTATTCGCGGAGAAACAGGCCTGCTTTTTGGAGCAGCGCTGGCAGCAGGGGTTCTGGAGTGGGGCAGTTCAGCCAGCCTTTCCCTGTGGGGAAGACCTATTGACTTTGGCGCTGCAGGGCTTGGAGCGGTTTTATTTGCCCTCGCGGGAAGCTGCCTTCTGGCAGATGGAATCTGGAATCTGGTTCATGCATCTGCAGCAGAACGATCGTTTCGGTATCAGGTAACACTGTTTCACAAAGGCAGGCAGGTAACTGCAGAAGGGTTTTTAGATACAGGAAACCGGCTTCGGGATCCTGTATCCGGCCGTCCGGTTCATGTGGCTGACAGAAAGATTCTGGAAAGTATTTGTCCCAGAATAGAGAAACTCAGTATGATTCCTTACCGCACCATTGATGGGGGAGGCGCTGTGCTGAAGGCCGTAACCATAGAGCGGATGGAGGCGATGCAGGGGAAACACAGGCTGGTCTATGAACGTCCGCTGGTGGCTGCCAGCCCCCGGGAGCTTCGAATGAAAAACGGCTGCCGTATCCTTTTGCATGAATGACAGTAAGAATCATGAAAAGGTTTTGTAAAATTTTGAGGAGGAGTTTCAATGATATTAAAAGTTTCTGTACCAAGCCGTTTTCAGTTCAAAACCAGGCCAAGTTTCTGTGCTATGCTGATGCAGAGGGAAGGTGAAATCCATTACATAGGAGGAGCAGATATCCTTCCGGCACCCTTAGACGGGGAAGCAGAGCAGGAAATGATACGCAAATTAGGAGGCCCGGAAGAACAGGAGGCACGTTCCGGTTTAATTGAGCACAACCTTCGCCTGGTAGTCTATATTGCCAAAAAGTTTGACAATACTTCTGTCGGGGTGGAGGACCTTATTTCTATCGGAACCATTGGACTGATTAAAGCCATAAATACCTTTAATCCGGAAAAAAATATAAAGCTGGCAACGTATGCTTCCAGATGCATCGAAAATGAAATCCTAATGTATCTTCGCCGGAACAGCAAAACGAAAATGGAAGTATCGATTGATGAACCTCTGAATGTGGATTGGGACGGAAATGAACTGCTGCTGTCAGATATCTTAGGAACGGATGAGGATGTGATCTACAAAGATCTGGAAACGGAAACAGAGAGAAGTCTTTTAAATGCCGCAATCAGCCGTTTAAATCCAAGAGAACGTAAAATCGTAGAATTGCGGTATGGATTGACTAGTGAAGACGGGGAGGAAATGACTCAGAAAGAAGTAGCGGACCTGCTGGGGATTTCCCAGTCCTACATATCAAGGCTGGAAAAAAAGATTATGAAGCGGCTGAAAAAAGAAATCGTTAGATTTGAATAGAATCATACTGAAAATGGTATTCTGGCAATCAGAATACCATTTTTGGTTTATGGAAAAAATTGTTTTACGGATTTTTTTGGAAAAATATTCATACTTGCGTCAGTATCCATAACCTGTGATTATATCATCGATTCCAATCTCGTATATTTCATCGGAAAAAATTCGGTATGTTTTGTTGAAATTCCCTTTCAAATAAGATATCATGATAAGAACTGGTTTCCATAGGGAGGCAGTAGCAATAGGAATGCTCTATGGAAGTTGATATCTGTATGTAAGGAGAGTGGAAAAATGAATTATCATATAACAACGATACCCGGCGATGGAATCGGGCCGGAGATTGTAAAGGAAGCCTGCAAAGTACTGGGGCAGGTTGGTCAGGTTTTTGGCCATCAGTTTACATTTCAGGAAGTTTTGATGGGAGGCTGTTCCATCGATGCTTACGGAGTGCCGTTAACAGAAGAAGCCCTGGAAACGGCAAGAAACAGCGATGCCGTTCTGCTGGGGGCTGTGGGAGGAGATGTGGGCAATTCCCGCTGGTATGATGTAGCTCCAAATCTTCGGCCGGAGGCAGGATTATTGGCGATCCGCAAGGGATTAAATCTGTTTGCAAATATTCGTCCGGCTTATCTGTACCGGGAGCTGGCAGAAGCCTGTCCTTTAAAGGAAGCAATTATCGGCGATGGTTTTGACATGGTGATTATGCGTGAGCTGACAGGGGGACTGTATTTTGGTGAGCGGTATACGAAAGAAATAGACGGAGTGGTTACGGCAGTAGATACCCTTACATATAACGAGAATGAAATCCGCCGGATTGCCGTAAAAGCATTTGATATTGCCATGAAGCGGAGAAAAAGTGTGATCAGCGTGGATAAGGCGAACGTTTTGGATTCCTCCCGCCTCTGGAGAAAGGTTGTGGAAGAGGTGGCAAAGGATTATCCGGAGGTAACGCTGACCCATATGCTGGTAGACAACTGTGCCATGCAGCTTGTGATGAATCCAGGACAGTTTGACGTGGTTTTAACGGAAAACATGTTTGGAGATATTTTATCGGATGAGGCCAGCATGATTACCGGATCCATCGGAATGCTGTCGTCAGCCAGCATGAATGAAAGCAAATTCGGCTTATATGAGCCAAGCCACGGCTCAGCGCCGGATATTGCTGGAAAAGATTTGGCAAATCCCATTGCAACTATTCTTTCAGCCGCTATGATGCTGCGATACTCCTTTGATTTAGATGCAGAGGCAGATGCCATTGAAAAAGCGGTGGAAAAGGTGCTGGCAGAGGGATACCGGACTGGGGATATTGCCGGAAAAGGAAGCAGGAAAGTAGGATGTGCCCAGATGGGAGATTTGATTGCGGAACGGATTGTAAGGTAAAGAAAGCCAGTGACAGATAAAAGGGAGGATTTTGCTATGAGAAGTGATCAGGTAAGATGCGGAATGCAGCAGGCGCCCCATCGTTCATTATTTAATGCGTTAGGTATGACGGAAGAAGAAATGAAAAGGCCTATGGTAGGCATTGTCAGTTCCTTTAATGAGATTGTGCCAGGCCATATGAATTTAGACAAGATTGTGGAAGCAGTTAAGCAGGGAGTTGCCATGGCAGGGGGAACTCCGGTTGTATTCCCGGCAATTGCAGTCTGTGACGGAATTGCTATGGGGCACATTGGCATGAAGTATTCTCTGGTTACCAGGGATTTAATTGCAGATTCTACTGAGTGCATGGCCCTGGCTCATCAGTTTGACGCCCTGGTTATGGTTCCAAACTGTGACAAAAATGTACCTGGACTTTTGATGGCAGCAGCCAGAGTCAATATCCCTACTGTATTCGTCAGCGGAGGTCCGATGCTGGCCGGTCATGTAAAAGGGAAAAAGACCAGTTTGTCCAGCATGTTTGAGGCAGTGGGATCTTACGCAGCCGGAACTATGACAGAAGAAGATGTAACAGAATTTGAAACCAATGCCTGCCCTACCTGCGGATCCTGCTCCGGCATGTATACGGCTAACAGTATGAACTGCTTAACCGAGGTTCTGGGCATGGGCTTACGGGGCAACGGCACGATCCCGGCAGTATACTCTCAAAGGATTAAGCTGGCAAAGGAAGCCGGCATGGCAGTTATGGAAATGTACCGGAAGAATATCCGGCCAAGGGATATTATGACAGAGGCGGCGTTTCAAAATGCGCTGACTATGGATATGGCCCTGGGCTGTTCCACTAATAGTATGCTTCATCTGCCGGCGATTGCAAATGAAGCAGGGGTAGATTTAAATTTGGATATTGCCAATGAAATCAGTGCAAAAACTCCAAATTTGTGCCATTTGGCCCCGGCAGGACCAACCTACATGGAAGATTTAAATGAGGCTGGAGGCATCTATGCCGTAATGAAGGAAATCAGCAAAAAGGGGCTGCTGAATCTGGACTGCATCACTGTTACCGGAAAGACAGTAGGGGAGAATATTGCCAGTGCAGTCAATAAGAATCCAGAAGTAATCCGTCCGGTGGAAAACCCCTACAGTCAGACAGGGGGGATTGCCATTCTGCGGGGAAATCTGGCTCCGGACAGTGCCGTTGTGAAACGGTCAGCAGTAGTGGCTGAAATGTTAAAGCATGAAGGCCCGGCACGTGTATTTGACTGTGAAGAAGATGCGATTGCAGCAATTAAAGGCGGAAAAATTGTGGCAGGAGATGTGGTGGTAATTCGGTATGAAGGCCCCAAGGGAGGGCCTGGCATGAGAGAAATGTTAAATCCCACATCAGCGATTGCCGGAATGGGACTGGGTTCCAGTGTGGCTTTGATTACGGACGGGAGATTTTCCGGCGCATCCAGAGGAGCCTCTATTGGCCATTGTTCCCCTGAGGCTTTTGCAGGAGGACCGATTGCGCTGGTAGAGGAAGGGGATATCATTTCCATTGATATTGATCATCACAAATTAGAAGTGAAAATTTCAGATGAGGAGATGTCTGCCAGAAAGGCAAAATGGCAGCAGGTTCCGCCGAAAGTTACCACAGGTTACCTGGCAAGGTATGCGGCTCTCGTTACTTCGGCAGACAAGGGAGCTGTACTGAAGGTTCCCGAGAAAGGCTGAATTGCTTGGGATTAAAAGAAGCATTGAAACATGTTTTTTGCAGAAATAATATAAAATAAGCAGCAGGATGACTGACCAATAACAGGATATGAATTAAAAGGAGAGATATGCTTTCATGAGTCGATTAACAGGAGCAGAAATTGTAATTGAATGTTTAAAGGAACAAGGTGTGGATACGGTTTTCGGATATCCGGGCGGTTCCATTTTAAATATTTATGACGCATTGTATAAACATCAGGATGAGATTACCCATATTTTAACTTCTCATGAGCAGGGAGCTTCCCATGGAGCTGACGGCTATGCCAGGGCTACCGGAAAGGTAGGAGTTTGCCTTGCTACCTCAGGCCCGGGAGCTACAAATTTAGTAACCGGCATTGCAACGGCCTACATGGATTCCGTTCCCGTGGTGGCGATTACCTGCAATGTAGGGACCAATCTTTTAGGGAAGGACAGCTTTCAGGAAGTAGATATTGCCGGAGTTACGATTCCCATTACAAAATACAGCTTTATTGTAAAAGATATTGCAAAGCTTGCACAGGTAATCCGCAGAGCGTTTGTAATCGCCCAGTCCGGTCGTCCAGGCCCTGTGCTGGTGGATATTACAAAGGATGTGACAGCAGCAGAATGGGATTATGAATATGAGGCGCCTGCTGAAATCGAACGGATTACGGACCGGATTACGGATGAAGCGATGGATACTGCAGTTGAGATGATCCATAAAGCAAGAAAACCATTTATCTTTGTAGGCGGCGGCGCAGTTATTGCAAATGCGGCAGACGAACTTCGGGCATTTGCCAAAAAGATTCAGGCTCCGGTAGCAGACAGCTTAATGGGAAAAGGCGCCTTTGACGGTACGGATGAGCTTTATACCGGAATGGTAGGAATGCATGGAACAAAGACTTCAAATTTTGGAATTACAGAATGTGATCTTTTAATCGTAGTAGGAGCCCGGTTCAGCGACCGTGTAACAGGAAATGCCTCTAAATTTGCAAAAAATGCCAAGATCCTTCAGTTTGATGTGGATCCGGCGGAAATTAATAAAAACATTAAAGTTGACGCATACGTGATCGGGGATGTAAAGGTGATTCTCAGAAAGCTAAATGCCCGTTTGGATCCTATTAACCATGATGAATGGATTGCCCATATTGAACGGATGAAGGATATGTACCCCCTTCGATACGATAAAAGCGTGCTTACAGGACCATTTATTATTGAGCAGATTTATGAAGCAACAAAAGGGGATGCTTTGATTGTAACGGAAGTAGGGCAGCATCAGATGTGGGCAGCCCAGTATTATCGCTATAAAAATCCAAGAACTCTTTTAACATCCGGCGGACTTGGAACTATGGGATACGGTTTAGGCGCTTCCATCGGCGCTAAGTTAGGCTGTAAAGACAAAACAGTAATTAATGTTGCAGGCGACGGCTGCTTCCGGATGAATATGAATGAAATCGCAACAGCCACCCGCTACAACATTCCCATAATCCAGATTGTGATTAACAACCATGTATTAGGGATGGTGCGTCAGTGGCAGACCTTATTTTACGGCAAACGGTATTCCCAGACTGTGCTGAATGATTCTGTGGATTTTGTAAAGCTTTCGGATGCTATGGGGGCGAAAGCTTACCGGGTGACGAAGAAAGAAGAGTTTATGCCGGCTTTAAAGGAAGCAATGGAATTAAATATCCCATGTGTGATTGAATGCCAGATTAACTGTGACGATAAAGTGTTCCCAATGGTGCCGGCCGGGGCGCCTATCGAAGATGCATTTGACGATACCGATTTAAAAATTCAGTAAGATTTGGCTGTTTAGCTTGACAAAGTGTTAACAAGTTAATAGAATAAGTGGTTAGTACATACAATAGTGAATATGAAAATTTTAAGGAGGCCAAGATATGAGCAGAGTATATAATTTCTCGGCAGGTCCGGCAGTACTGCCGGAAGAGGTATTGAAAGAGGCTGCATCTGAGATGCTGGACTACCAGGGAACTGGAATGTCGGTGATGGAGATGAGTCATCGTTCAAAAGCATTTCAGCAGATTATCGACGATGCAGAAAAGGATCTGCGGGAATTAATGAATATTCCGGATAATTATAAAGTTCTGTTTCTGCAGGGAGGCGCTTCCCAGCAGTTTGCCGCAATTCCGATGAACCTGTTTAAGAATAAAGTGGGCGACTATATTATCACCGGCCAATGGGCAAAGAAAGCATGGCAGGAGGCAAAGCTTTACGGAACTGCCAATGCAGTAGCTTCCAGCGCAGATCAGACATTCAGCTACATACCGGACTGCTCCGATCTGCCGATTGATGAGAATGCAGACTACGTATATATCTGTCAGAATAATACCATTTACGGAACTGTTTTTCATGAACTGCCTAATACGAAGGGGAAAACCCTGGTTGCTGATGTGTCTTCCTGCTTTTTGTCAGAGCCTATTGATGTAACGAAGTACGGCGTAATTTATGGCGGCGTCCAGAAAAATGTAGGGCCTGCGGGAGTGGTAATTGTGATTATCCGTGAAGATCTGATTACAGAGGATGTGCTTCCTGGCACTCCTACCATGCTTCGCTATAAGACTCATGCAGATGCAAATTCCTTGTATAATACACCTCCATGCTACGGCATTTATATCTGCGGGAAAGTATTTAAATGGCTGAAAGCCAAAGGCGGGCTGGCTGCCATGAAGGAATATAATGAGAAGAAAGCAAAACTTTTATATGATTTCCTGGATTCCAGCAAGCTGTTTAAGGGAACCGTAGCAAAGAAAGACCGCTCTTTGATGAATGTGCCGTTTGTAACGGGAAATGAGGAGCTGGATGGGCTGTTTGTAAAAGAGGCAAAGGCTGCCGGCTTTGAAAACTTAAAAGGTCACAGGACAGTAGGCGGAATGCGGGCCAGCATTTACAATGCCATGCCGATTGAAGGCGTTGAAAAGCTGGTGGCCTTTATGAAGGATTTTGAAGAAAAACATGCATAATTCGGGGGGAATGAAAATGATGAAATTACATTGCTTAAATCCAATTTCCAAATTCGGCACAGAGCTGCTTACCGACGGATACGAAATAACGGATCAGGCGGCAGAGGCAGAAGGTATTTTAGTCCGCAGCGCCTCGATGCATGAGATGGATATGCCAAAGCAGCTTTTGGCAATTGCCAGGGCAGGTGCAGGCGTAAATAATATTCCCCTGGATGTCTGTGCCGAAAAAGGGATTGTAGTATTTAACACCCCGGGAGCCAATGCAAACGGAGTAAAGGAATTGGTGTTGGCAGGGCTTTTGTTAGCTTCCAGAGATGTAGTGGGAGGCATTCAGTGGTGCCAGGAAAATAAAGAAGACGAAAATATTTCCAAATCAGTGGAAAAGAGCAAGAAGGCATTTGCCGGATATGAGATTAAAGGCAAGAAACTGGGGGTTATCGGCCTGGGAGCAATCGGCGCCGAGGTGGCAAACGCAGGGGCTGCACTGGGGATGGAGGTTTACGGCTATGACCCCTTTATTTCGGTAAATGCAGCCTGGATGCTTTCCCGTGCAGTAAAGCACATAACCTCTGTAGAGAACATTTATCAGGAGTGTGACTATATTACGGTTCATGTGCCCTTAATGGATGCCACTAAGAAGATGATAAACGAAGATACCATTGCTTCTATGAAGGACGGGGTGGTTGTACTGAATTTCGCCAGAGATCTTCTGGTGGATGATGAGGCTATGGAAAAAGCTTTGGAATCTGGAAAGGTCCGCCGCTATGTAACGGATTTCCCTAACCCGAAATCGGTTCATATGAAACATGTGATTGCCATTCCTCATCTGGGAGCTTCCACAGAGGAGTCAGAGGATAATTGTGCAGTAATGGCAGTTAAAGAAATGATGGATTATCTGGAAAACGGAAATATCAAAAATTCAGTTAATTATCCTTCCTGTGATATGGGCGTCTGCCATACCGCCAGCCGTGTTGCGGTTATGCACAAGAATATTCCCAATATGATTGGACAGATCACAGGAATTTTGGCCAGTCAGGGTGTGAATATTTCCGATATGACCAATAAGAGCCGGGATAAATACGCCTATACCCTTCTGGATTTGGAGAGTGTGGCTGAGGAGTCTACCATTCAGAAGCTGAAGGAGGTAAAAGGCATTCTTCGGGTACGTGTGGTGAAGTAAGGAAAACAGGATCCTTGTCAATTAGGATTTACTGAATACAGAAAATGAAATGTGCAGGGATGCTGGGAAACGAAAAGTGGAACAGCATCCCTGTGTAAGTCAATCCATTTTTTGGAAAGAGTAAGGAGGAACAAAAGTATGGCAGTGGTAAAACCATTTCGCGCCGTCAGGCCAAATGCAGAGAATGCTTCACAGGTAGCGGCCCTTCCCTACGATGTGTACAGCAGAAAGGAAGCCTTAGAAGCAGTAAAAGGAAATCCGTTGTCGTTTTTGAATATTGACCGTGGGGAAACCCAGTTTCCGGATGAAGTGGATATTTATGCAGATTGTGTGTATGAAAAGGCCAGAGAGCTTTTAGATGCTAGAATAGAAGACGGCACTTTTATTCAGGACGAAACACCATGCTACTATATTTACCGGCTGACTATGAACGGCAGAAGCCAGACGGGAATCGTTGCCTGCAGCTCTGTTGATGATTATCAAAACCAGGTAATTAAGAAACATGAGAATACCAGAGAAGAGAAGGAGCAGGACCGGATCTGCCATGTGGATGCAACAGATGCCCATACAGGCCCCATCTTTCTGGCTTACCTCAGTTTAGAGAAGCTGGATCGGCTGACTGCCAGGGTTTGCCTTGGAACGCCGATTTACGATTTTGTTTCTGACGACGGTATTGGCCATACTGTCTGGAAGATTGCGGCTCCCGGCCTTGTAAAGGAGATAGAGGAAGCATTTTTGCAGGTTCCTGCTACTTATATTGCAGACGGTCATCACCGGGCGGCATCAGCGGTAAAAGTAGGCTTAAAGCGCCAAATGGAACATCCGGATGATACAGGAGAAGAACCGTACCACTATTTTCTGTCTGTGCTGTTTCCTGATGAACAGCTTATGATTATGCCTTATAATCGTGTGGTAAAAGATTTAAACGGCCTTTCAAAAGATGAATTTTTAAACAGCATAAAGGAATCATTTACGCTGTCGCAGGCAGGGCCTTCCCCCTATGCTCCAGAGAAAAAGGGCACTTTTGGCATGTATCTGGACGGTCAGTGGTATCGTCTGGAAGCAAAACCAGAAATCATAAGCAATGATCCGGTAAAGGGGCTGGATGTATCGCTGCTTCAGGACTTTCTGTTAGGCCCGATTTTGGGAATTGGGGATCCCAGAACCGATAAGCGGATTGATTTTATTGGCGGAATCAGAGGGCTTAAGGAGCTGGAAAAGCGGACAAAGGAAGATATGGAAGTGGCGTTTTCTATGTATGCAACGTCGATTCAGGAGCTTTTAAATGTGGCAGATGCGGGACTATTAATGCCTCCGAAATCTACCTGGTTTGAGCCAAAGCTTAGAAGCGGACTGTTTATCCATAAATTATCTGAGTAGAATCCGGGCCTTCCGGATCCAGAGTGTATCGAAAACTGCAACGAAATATGTTAGCCACAGAGAAGGGTGAACTTGATGTACGAGTATCAGTGGTATCAGTGGATCCTATTTTTCTTCTGTTATTGTTTTTTTGGATGGATATTTGAATCTTCATACGTATCATTTAAGCAGCATCGTCTGGTTAACAGAGGGTTTTTAAGGCTTCCTATGCTGCCCCTTTATGGGACAGGGGCTGTGATGATGCTGTTCGTTTCCCTTCCCGTTAAAGATCATTTAATTTTGGTATACCTTTTTGGGGTGACGGCTGCTACGGCTTTGGAATATGTGACTGGCTGGGGCATGGAGAAACTTTTTAAGATGAAATACTGGGATTACAGTGACAAAAAGTTTCAAATCAAAGGATATATCTGTTTAAGCTCTTCCATTGCATGGGGATTTTTAACGATCGCTCTTACAGAGGTTATCCACAAGCCTGTTGAAGAGGTGGTTTTAAGGGCGGATCCAATTTGGGAGGTTGTTTTTGTTATCATATTGGGAACTGTATTTACTGCAGATGCAGTGGAATCCACCAAGGCAGCCTTAGATCTTGGCCGCGCCCTGGAAGCTATGGGGAAAGTGCGGATGGAACTGGAGGAGCTGCAGGTACAGCTTGCCGCATTAAAGAGCGGGCTAAAGGATCAGACACAGCAAAAGCTGGTACAGGCCCAGGAAGAAACAATCCAGCATATTGACGGGCTTCGTCAGGCAGCGGCAGCCAGAATGAGCGGCTTAAAGGATTCTGCTGTGGTGCAGATGGCGGAATCTACAGCACATCATGCGGCAGAACTGAAAGCCGGGCTGAAGGCGGAAGCTAACGAAAAGCTGGAAGCCATCAGGGAAAATGTCAGGGCATTATCAGAAAAAATCGATAAGCTGCAAATGCGCAACCGGGAAATACGAGAAAGAATTTCCGGTTTTCGCAGATTTTATCTTCGAAGTATCTTAAAAGGAAACCGGATTGCTGTTCCTGGGGAATACAGGGAAGCATTAAAAGAATTAAGAGAAGAATTGGAGAAACGAAATACACCGGCTTAAGCCGGTG
>JAAWIS010000101.1 GCA_022796475.1 Lachnospiraceae bacterium
GTATTTAACTTGCATAATAGCTGTTCATATAGTAAACTATAGTAATTGAAAAAGGAGCAGCAATTATGAAAAAACAGCGAAGAAGGAGGAAGCCTTTTGGCCTTAATGCAGCCAGAAGGCGAAACGTAAAAAGACTGGGAAATAAAAGGATTCAGATTTCCCGGTATACCGTGTTTTCAAACAATCTTCCCCAGGCATTTTGCGGATTTTGCATTGCCCAGTTATCGGATCTCCATGGAACCCTTTACGGCAGGAACCATCAGTTTTTAATAGAAAAGATCCGTCAGATAAATCCGGATTGTGTGGTAATGACAGGCGATATGGCAGATCATACGCCGCATTCAGCTCTCAGGCTGGTCAGACTATGCAAAAGCCTGAAACAGCATTGGCCTGTTTATTTTGTTGCGGGAAACCATGAACAATGTCTGAAGAAGGCCTTGAAGACTCAGTTATACCACCGTTTAAAAAAAGAGGGTGTTGCTGTCCTTAAAAATAGCTTCTGCAGAATTTCGCGCCAGGGCCAGACCATCAGGATGTATGGGCTGGTAACGCCCATGGTATATTATAATGATCCTTTGGGGGAATACAGAAAAGGGGCATATTTTTCATTGGAAGACACAAAGAGGATCCTTGGAGAGGCAGATCTTGGAGTCTATAATATTTTATTAGCACATAATCCGCTGTATTTTCCATCTTACCGCGACTGGGGGGCAGATTTAACATTGTCCGGCCATATCCATGGAGGGATCATCCGGATTCCTGGCATAGGAGGGCTTCTTTCCCCAGATGTAAGTCTGTTTCCAAGGTATGATGGAGGGCTTTTTAAAGAGCAGGGCAG
Source organism: Lachnospiraceae bacterium (assembly GCA_022796475.1). Lineage (GTDB taxonomy): Bacteria > Bacillota > Clostridia > Lachnospirales > Lachnospiraceae > Caccovicinus. The sequence goes on from JAAWIS010000101.1 coordinate 839, forward strand.
ACATTTAATTGTCAGCCGCGGACTTGGAAATCATTTTCTGGTTCGAGTCTTTAATCCGCCGGAACTGGTGTCCGTTACGCTTATGAGGAATTTCGAATAAAGAAGGGATATGGGGAAACCATGGCCAAAATACGAAAGAATTCTCTTACAGAGGATCAACGCTATATGAAAGAAGCAATCCGCCAGGCCAAAAAAGCGAATGCTCTGGGGGAAGTTCCCATTGGATGTGTGATTGTGTATGAGGGAGCAATCATTGCACGGGGGTATAACCGGAGGATGATTGATCATACCACGTTGGCACATGCAGAGATCATTGCCATTAAAAAGGCTTGCCGGAAGCTGGGCGACTGGAGGCTGGAAGGCTGCAGGATTTATATTACCTTAGAACCCTGCCCCATGTGTGCCGGTGCCATTGTTCAGGCAAGAATCCCCCATGTGGTGATCGGATGTATGAATCCAAAAGCTGGCTGTGCAGGCTCTGTGCTGAATCTGCTTTGTCAGGAAGGCTTTAATCACCGCTGCCAGGTGGAAACCGATGTGCTGGGAGAAGAATGTTCTCTGATGATGAAGGCCTTTTTTAAAGGGCTGCGGGAACAGGAAAAAAAGAAAAAGTCAGAGAACATTTTGGAAGACGGCAGAAGAGGCGGTGAAGCAGATTAAATTTGGGTGAATGAAAAGAGGCCATGACCTTGACAAAATGGCAGACAAAGAGTATACTTAACACGCTGGCAAAGCGGATTTGCAGAAATTGCAGAAGGCCAAAATGCCAGCTTTAAAGCGTCATAAAGTTTCCACGCAGCCGGGGAGATAGCGGTGCCCTGTACTTGCAATCCGCTCCAGCAAGGGTGATGTCCTGCCCCGGGCCTGTATGAGGCGGAGCTGCCTTAAGTAAGTGGCGTTGACGTTTGGGTCTTGTGCAACAGGAATTTGTGAACCGTGTCAGGGCAGGAATGCAGCAGCACTAAGCAAAATCTCTTGTGTGCCACAAGGCAGCCTGAACCGAGCTAACTGTTTAAGTAACGTCTGTGTCTGCGGTTCAAAGCAGGGCGCGTGGATAAAATTAAGGAATGGCAATGCCATTCCTATTTTTTATCATAATTTAAGAAATTTTTTTGTTTTTTAAGACGATAAAAAATTCTTATGGAGATCAACCGGTAAATACAAGTGTGATATATGGCGGAAACATCGGATTTGTGGTACAGAATTTCGCATAGTGTAGTTCTTTTTTACTTGCTCCCCTATTTCGTTTGCGGTATAATGTACACGAAAGCTGCGGCAGGCTCCCGGCAGGGCAGAGTTATGTGCCAGGAGCCGAATGCTATATGCGCGAGTCCGATTCATCGGACTCTTTGTTCTACGAGAAAACTTAAATTTAGAAAGGAAGGTATGTGGTATGAAAAGAATTGGAATGTTAACCAGCGGCGGCGACTGTCAGTGCCTAAATGCTACAATGCGGGGCGTGGCAAAGGCGCTTTATGGCATGTATGATGATGTCGAGATCATCGGATTTGAGGATGGCTATAAAGGCCTGATGTACGCTGACTACCAGATCATGAAATCCTCTGACTTTTCTGGCATTTTAACAAAAGGCGGTACAATTCTTGGAACATCCAGGCAGCCCTTTAAATTGATGCGGGTTCCAGATGAAAATGGTTTAGATAAAGTAGAGTCTATGAAGCATACCTACCGGAAGCTGAAATTAGAATGTCTGGTGGTTTTAGGCGGAAACGGCAGTCAGAAAACAGCCAATCTTTTACGGGAGGAAGGCCTAAATGTAGTATCTCTCCCAAAGACCATAGATAATGATTTATGGGGAACGGAAATGACATTCGGCTTCCACAGTGCGGTTAATATTGCAACGGATGCGATTGACTGCATTCATACCACAGCGTCTTCCCACGGACGTATTTTTATTGTGGAGGTAATGGGACATAAAGTAGGATGGGTAACATTGTATGCAGGTATTGCAGGCGGAGCAGATATTATTCTTCTTCCTGAAATCCCATACGATATTCGCGTGGTTAGCGATGCCATTAATAAGCGTGCTAAGGCAGGAAAGCGGTTCTCGATTCTGGCGGTAGCAGAAGGAGCGATTTCCAAAGAATATGCGGCGCTGAGCAAAAAGGAATTGAAGAAGCGAAAAGAAGAAAATGTGATTTATCCGTCTGCAGCATATGAAATTGGCGCAAAGCTTCAGGAGCTGACCGGCCAGGAAGTCCGGGTTACGGTTCCGGGCCATACTCAGAGAGGCGGAGAGCCCTGTCCGTATGACCGTGTGCTTTCCACACAGCTAGGTGCAGCAGCGGCAGAACTGATCCGTAAAAAGCAGTACGGATATATGGTTTGTGTAAAAAATGGGGAGATTGATAAAATCCCGCTAGAGGAAATTGCCGGAAAGCTGAAATATGTGGATCCAGACAGTGCAATTATCCGTCAGGCTAAGGCAGTAGGAATTAGTTTTGGAGATGAATAACAGTACGGAAATAATTTCATCACTTTGTAAATCCAGGCGTAAAGAATTTCCAAACGTGTTTAATAATGAATACAGAGGTTAGCTATATGTCATATACCGCGTTATACCGCAAATGGCGGCCGGCAGCATTTGATGATGTAAAGGGCCAGGATCCCATTGTGCAGACATTGAAAAATCAGGTGATATCAGGCAGGGTTGGACATGCCTATTTGTTCTGCGGAACCAGGGGCACAGGAAAAACAAGCGTTGCGAAGATTCTGGCCAAGGCAGTAAACTGTGAGAATCCGATTGAGGGAAGCCCCTGCAACCAGTGTCCGGTGTGCCGGGCTATTGCAGGCGCATCTTCGATGAATGTGGTGGAAATTGATGCAGCATCGAATAATGGCGTGGAAAATATTCGCGATATCAGAGAGCAGGTTCAATATCCTCCTACTGACGGAAATTATCGGGTTTATATTATTGATGAAGTTCATATGCTATCTGTGGGCGCCTTCAATGCCTTATTAAAGACATTGGAGGAGCCGCCCTCATATGTGATTTTTATTTTGGCAACTACAGAGGTTCACAAGATTCCGGTAACCATTCTGTCCAGATGCCAGAGATACGATTTTAAACGGATACCTGCAAAAATCATTGCAGACAGACTGCTGCAGGTGACAGAAACAGAACAGGTTGAGATTGAAGAGAAAGCTCTTTTATATCTGGCGAAGGCTGCAGATGGGGCATTTCGTGATGCACTCAGCCTTTTGGATCAGTGCATTGCATTTCATTTTGGAGAGATCCTTACGTATGATCATGTATTGGACATTCTGGGAGCAGTAGACCAGACGATTTTTTCCAGAATGTTTCGCGGAGTAATTGAGAAACGGACAAAAGATTGTATTCTTCTTCTGGAAGAGATCATAATCCAGGGAAGGGAGCTGGGCCAATTTGTTCAGGAATTTATCTGGTATTTGAGAAATCTTCTGCTGACACAGGCTGCAGAAGATGCAGAAGGCCTGGTAGATATGTCAGAAGATAATTTAAAGCAGTTAAAAGAGGATGGCAGGCTTGCAGACGGCAGTACATTAATAAGATATATCAGAATATTATCTGAGCTGTCAAATCAACTGCGTTTTGCCAGCCAGAAAAGGATTTTGATTGAAATTGCATTGATTAAGTTGACAAAACCAGAGATGGAAGTTAATATAGATTCTTTATTAGAACGGATTGCAGCATTAGAAGCCCGTATAGAAGACGGATATCTGGCCGAAGGAAGCAGAGCCGGGACGTTAGGCGTGACAAAAGGCAGCTCCGGCAGACTGTCTGAAAATGAAATGTCTGCTGCCGGAGAAGCTGATACGCCTCCAATGTCAGCCAGGGCGAAAGGGGATGGACAGGAAGAAAATCAATGGTCTGAATCAAACCATCCAAAAGAAGTAGCGATTCCTCCGGCTCAGTTAGAGGATTTAAATTTAGTCCGAAATGAGTGGGGCAACATTGTTCGGCAGATGGGAATATCCATACGGCCAAGCTTTCGGGATACCGTGGTGGAACCAAGCGGCGATCATTGCCTTTGCATTGTTTTTGCGGATCCGATTAATTATGCCATTGGAAACCGTCCCAGTGTCCTTGGAAGCCTGGAACGGTTTGTGGAGGAGAAATATGGAAAGGCGATTTATTTTAAAACCCGGCAAAGGGAAAATGGAGAGCCTTATAATACAATATATGTAAGCAGCGAGGAATTAAGAGAAAAAATCCATATAGAGATAGAGGAGGAATGAAATTTATGGCAAAGCGCGGAGGGTTTCCAGGCGGAGGGATTCCTGGGAATATGAATAATTTAATGAAGCAGGCGCAGAGAATGCAGCGCCAGATGGAAGAGAACCAAAAAGAGCTGGAAAGTAAGGAATTCAGCGCTTCATCCGGCGGCGGAGCTGTGACAGTTACGGTATCTGGGAAAAAGGAAGTTGTTTCTGTAAAGCTGTCAGAAGAAGTAGTGGATCCAGACGATATAGAGATGCTGGAGGATCTGATTGTGGCGGCTGCCAATGAAGCACTGCGCAAGATGGAGGAAGCCAGTACAGAGGCCATGTCTAAGCTGACCGGAGGCCTTGGGGCACTGGGAGGCGGTTTGGGCGGAGGCCTGCCGTTCTAATGGATTATTACAGCAGACAAATTACAAAATTAATCGAAGAATTATCAAAGCTTCCGGGAGTCGGTGCTAAGTCTGCCCAGCGGCTGGCATTTCATATCATAAATATGCCAAAAGAGCAGGTAGATCGGCTGGCAGAGGCTATTACGGATGCGAAAAATAATGTGCAGTACTGCAAAGAATGTTTTACCCTAACTGACAGTGAACTTTGCCCAATTTGCAGAAATTCAAAAAGAGATCATGGAACGATTATGGTGGTGGAAAATACCAGGGATCTGGCGGCTTATGAAAAAACCGGCAAGTTTGACGGCGTTTATCACGTTCTGCACGGCGCTATTTCCCCAATGCTAGGAATCGGTCCCAATGATATTCGGCTAAAAGAGCTTATGCAGCGGCTGCAGGCAGAGGTAACAGAAGTGATTATTGCTACCAATTCTAGCCTGGAAGGGGAAACCACTGCCATGTATATCAGTAAATTAATCAAGCCGATAGGAATTAAAGTAAGCCGCATTGCCAGCGGGGTTCCAGTAGGCGGGGATTTGGAATATATTGATGAAGTTACCCTTCTGCGTGCGTTGGAGGGCAGAGTGGAGCTATAGCTTGCGGCAGATACAGGGCCGTCAGAGCCGCCTGAAATTTGGAAGCGGCCTGAAAAAAGCGGTGTTAGGAGATGCAAAAGAATGGATAAATACGAGTTTAATATTAAAGTAGAACAGATTAAGAAGCTGGTGGGGAAGGGCGACTTTCAGACAGCCATGAAAATTGCAGATACCATCGACTGGAGGCGGGTGCGCAATGCAAACCTGCTTTCTACCATAGCTTCTGTTTATGAAAAAAACGAAGAATACCAGGAGGCAAAGGATATTCTTTTAATCGCCTTTGAACGTGCTCCGGTAGGAAAACGTCTGCTGTATAAGCTGTCACAATTGGCAATTAAACAGGGGAATATTCAGGAAGCGGAAAGCTATTATCGGGAGTTCTGCGAGTTGGCTGGGGAAGATTCCAGGCAGGATGTGCTGCGCTACCTGATTTTGAAAGCCAAGGGAGCACCGTTAGAGCAGTTAGTCCACTCTCTGGAAAGCTATACCAGTGTGGAATTAGATGAAAAGTGGCTGTATGAACTGGCGGAGCTGTATCATAAGGCCGGAATGCAGAGTAAATGTGTAGAAACATGTGATAAAATTATGCTGATGTTTGGATTGGGCCAATACGTAGATAAAGCTATGGAATTAAAGCTTTTATATGCGCCTCTGACCAAGTATCAGATGGACTTAGTGGAAAATCGTGATAAATATGAGGAAAAATTGCGGCTGGTAGAGCAAAATGGAGGAAAACCGGCGGTGCCTGTCCAGGAAGAATTTCAGCCATCCGCCCCTGTCCCGGCGCCTATTCCTACAGTATCTTCGGTTGTGGCGCCAGTATCGGGGGGAGTTTTGCCCTCTTCTGTATCCGGTGTGTTTCAGCCGTCATCTTCAGCAGCACAGGAACCGTTTCAGCCGACATCTACAATGGCTTATGAGCCATTTCAAACAGCAGGAGCGGCGGCTATGCCTCAGGCATTTGCAGGGATGACAGAAGATCAAGGCCCGGCACGTGCAAAGGCAGAGCCGAAACCCATTCCTGTTCCGCCGCCATCGCCAGAGATGTTTTATGAGGCGGAACCGGATGAATATTCATCGCCTGAATTAACCGCTAATGAGGAAATATCCCCCAGACTGCCAGAAACTTTTATTCAGGAAACCTCACAGGCAGTCAATATGGGAGTAATTGACGAAGAAAAATTAGTGGCTAATATCAGGGAGGCAGAAGTAGAAGCCAGTTTGGCTGAAGAGATGTCAAAGATTTCCATCGAAACCTATTCAGCAGAGCCGGAAAAAGCCAGACCCCGGGTATTAAAGGATGTTAAGGATTTAAAGGAAGCAGAGGCATTGGCAGGAAAAACTAAGGTTTTGGGTGATATACGCCATATTCAGGAACGGCCGGCAAAGAAAGCCATCGTTTTGCCGGAGAATGAAGTTTCAAAAGCTGAACCTTTGCCGCCTCATATGATGGTGAAAGCCAGAACTCCAGAAATTGGGCTTGCGATTGCAGTAGATGCGTTAAAACTGGCTCATCAGATACTGCGTTATAAGCATCCGGTAGCTAAGATCAGCGGAGAAAAATTAAATCAAAAAGGGATATTAGCCTGCGCGCCGAAGATGGCGGGGAAGGATCTGATTATAGAAAATGCAGGAGATTTGTCAGATGAGATGTTGGAGGAGCTAAACCTGCTTTTAAATGAAAACAAAAGTCAGACGATTGTGGTTCTGGTAGATAATTCCCGTCAAATAAGTGGGATTTGTAAAGCGAATCCGAGGCTGGCAGAGAAATTTCATGAGGTGATTTCTCTGGCAGAAGCAGAGAACATTCTTGAGGAATTCCGGAGGGAAAATCCAGACCTTGCAGCGCCTGTAACAAGCAGGGCAGAAACAGAAGGCCTTGTGCGCTCTGAGGCAATCAGGCGTGAACCGGTGAAAGCGGTTAAGCAGCAGCCAGTTTCAATGCAGAGTGAGGAAGTAAGAACCATTCGGAGGGAAAATCAGGCTCCAGTTCGCCGGGAGGTAATCCGGCAAATCCAGCCAGCCCCCCTGCAGGCAGAATCTGTACGTCCTGTTTCAGCAGAAAATGTAAAACCAGTTCAGGTAAAACCGGTTAGGCCAGTCCAGGCTGAACCTGTTAGAGTCCGTGCAGAAGCAGTAAGGCCAGAGGCACCAGAACAAGTGAGAGTTATTTCTATGGATACTACAGCACAGCCGGTCCGACAGGGAAAAACAAAGTCTGTTCAGAGAAACATGCCCAAAACGGCAAATAGTGAACAGACTGAACAGTCGGCCTTGGCATATCAGTCAGACGAAGATTCTTTTGTTTCTGATGAGGAAGAGGTGATGGGACTTGATGAATTTGCCCAGTACTGCTGCCAGTATGCCGGGCAAATTGACTGTAATATTACCGGAAAGAGTATGCTGGCTCTTTATGAGCGGATTGAGATTATGGAAGAAGATGGGATTCCTCTGACGAAAACTGCTGCAGAGGATTTGATTGAAGAAGCAGCAGATAAGGCAGAAAAGCCGTCTTTCGGAAAACGGCTGACAGGAATTTTTTCTTCAAAATATGATAAAGAAGGGTTATTAATTTTAAAGGAAGAGCATTTTATATAAATATGGATATACGGTTGATTGCATTGGATTTAGACGGAACTCTTTTGGATAATGAAAAAAAATTATCTGCCGGGAATCTGGCAGCATTAACATACTGTATTCAGCATGGAATTGAAATCGTCCCGGCAACAGGACGCCCAGCCTCTGGAATTCCGGACTTTGTTCGAAATATTCCGGGGGTTCGATATGGGATTTTGACAAACGGAGCCAGGGTGGAAGATTTGGTTAATGGGACGGTTATTTCAGAGCAATTAATTGACTGGAAATTAGCTTATGAGATTTTATCACTTCTATCTCATTATCCGGTTGCATATGACCCATATATCGGCGGCAGAGGAAAGATGGAACCACGGTTTCGGAATCATCTTGAGCAATACGGACTTCCCCCGGTTATGCAGCAACTGGTGTTATGTACAAGGGACGAAGTAGAAGATGAGTTGAAATATGTATCAGAAAAGAAAGGATACATTGAAAAAATCAACATATTTACTGCTGATCCTCAACTGCGAATGGAGCTCTGGACATTATTAAAGAAGTATAGCGAATTGATTGTTACTTCGTCATTAGACTATAATTTGGAGATCAATGCTGTATCAGCAACCAAAGGGGAAGGATTGGCTTCACTTGCTTCACATTTAGGACTAGGCTTGAATGAAACTATGGCATTTGGCGATGGAAGCAATGATTTCAGTATGATAAAAACGGCGGGCATTGGCGTTGCTATGGCGAATGCCATGGATATTCTGAAAGAACAAGCAGACTATATTACCTTGTCAAATGATAATGATGGGGTGGCTGCTGCCATCTGGCATTTTCTAAAATCCTCTGTTTAATAAGCACGGGCCTGACTGGTGATATCAGAAATTTCAATCGTTTTTTGCATTGGAACCATGAATAAAAATGATGAATATCTGGCGGAAAATAACTTTCAGATACACTTTAGTGTTCTGTCTGCTTTATATATAGGCAAACTTCTTTGCTTGTTTTTCCGAGAGTCCCCCAGGCTTCGACGTAGCAACCGCTACGCCCTCGTTTGTGGAGCGGCACTCTCAGAAAAATAATCAGAGGAATTTTGCCATAAATGAAGCAGACAGAACACTAGAGAAATATTAGAAGTGTTCCGGAATAAATTTAAGGTAGAGAGAGAATGGAGATAACAGAGTTTCTGCAAGAGCACTGGGTATCAGTTCTGATGGCATCCTATTTGATTGGTATGATGCTCTATGGGCATCGCCGGGGCTTTTTGCATTTGGCAGTATCAATGGCGGCATTGGTACTATCACTTTTTGTAGTGCATTTTGCAATGCCGCAGGTAAGGACATTTGTAAAAGAAAACACAGGGATTCACCAGCGGCTACAGGAAACAATGATACGTGCAGCCGGTTTGGATGGGTTGTCTGATGAAAAGCTGGTACTTCCGGCTCAGCAGAGGGAAGCAATCGAAAATTCAAAGCTTCCTGAAATAATAAAAAGCGTATTAGTGGAAAATAATAATGAAGAAATTTACAATATGCTTGGAGTTAAGGCATTTGCTGATTACATTAGTACTTATCTTGCAGATCGAATCATTAATACACTTGTGTTTTTTATAATGTTTTCCTTGGTTTATATTGGAATTCGAATCCTTATCCATGCTCTTGATTTAATTGCAAGGCTTCCGGTTTTGTGCGGAATGAATCAGATTGCAGGAGCTGCTCTTGGGCTGGTTCTTGGGCTTGTGTATTTTTGGATCTTTTGCCTGGTGCTAAACTTGTTTATTGGTACAGAGTGGGGGCAATATTTGTTAGACCAAATTGAAGCAACATCCTGGCTCTCTTTCTTGTACCATTATAATTTGCTGTCTAAACTGGTTATGGGAATTTTCTGGAATTTATTTCTGTAGAAACTGTTATTAGGGGAAAAACCATTTGTTTCGTTAAGGAATACTGGAAAGGACAGATGTGATTTTCTTTGCTATCAGCTTTATTTTATAAATTTCTGATACTCTTGGTAAAGACCTTTGAAATCTGTGTAGGGTAGTCTGCGCTTTTTCAGATCCCCGGAAGTTAATGTTTCACAGTACAAAGGGGTATATGGATATATAATTTCGCATCTCATATTTTTGATACCATGCTACTGTTATTGTAGATGGGCGTATATTCAGTATACTTTATTTCAGTGCTCTGCAAAGTCACAGGTTAGAGGAATAAAATTCCTTTAGACAGAATACGAACGTCCTAACTGGATTATATCCGGTGAAAATTTGCAGAGGATTCGGTCAGTAGTTTTATACAGACAGAACACTAGTGTTGGAATTTTGAATATAATGAATAAACTGTATAGACAATAAAAACAAATTACTGCCCGGAATGTCAGCCTCCCTAACAGAGAAGGTTTCGGTCAAAAAAGAAACACCACAAAATATAGATAAAATATAGAAAAAATGGTATATCTAGCGGTTGAAAAAAATACCTGAAAAATTGTTTAAAAAAATCATACAAATCTCTTGACAAGAAAGCTTGCTGATGGTATAGTAAAATTCCACCATGTAAACAGGTGGCTTCCATATTCTGTGATTTTTTGGAAATTTTAATTTCTAAAAAATGAAGAGCAAAAAACGCTTGACATTGAAAAAAAGATATGGTAGAATATAACACGCTGTTGAAAGTAATAAAAACAGATGAGAGAAAACTAAAAAAGAAATAAAAAAGTTGTTGACAAGCTTGGAAAGATGTGCTAATATAAATAAGCTGCTCACGAAAAAGAAACAAAATAAGCGGGCATGCAACAACAGAAGGAACCTTGAAAATTAAAGACTGAACAATACACAAACCCTGAAAATTCAA
>JAAWIS010000102.1 GCA_022796475.1 Lachnospiraceae bacterium
AGCCTCGACGTAGCAACCGCTACGCCTTCGTTTGTGGAGCAGCACTCTCAGAAAAATATTCGGCGGAATTTTACCATATATGAACCAGACAGAACACTATAACAGCCTGAAAATTGATATTTTATAATATTGTAATTTTCATCCGGTTAAAAATATGTTATACTTGTTGAAAAAGGGAATCAACTCCGGAATAAGGAGATAAAACAGTGGGTACGACGAAAAATGATGCGGAAGTTGTAATTAACGGAAAAATGTATATATTATGCGGGGCTGAAGACTCCGGCTATTTTCAGCAGGTTGCTGCATATGTAAACCGTAAGCTGGTGGAACTTAGGGAGCGTCCAGGCTATTCAAAGCAGAAAGAGGACTATCAGCAGGTAATGCTGGCAATTAATATGGCTGATGATTATTTCAAGGTCAGGGAGAGCGCCGAATTGCTGAAGCAGCAGAAAGAGGAAAATGAGCGGGATGTTTATGGCATTAAGCATGAGCTGATCCAGACTCAGATGAAGCTTGAAGAGGTGCAGTCCCGGCTTCAGGAGATGGAAGAAGCGATACAGGAGAAGGACAAGCAAATCGCTGTTCTGACAGCTCAGAAAGAAGCGGAAACAGCCGCCAGGGAACATGCGGAGGCATCAATCCAGGAGATTGGGGAAGCAGCCGCCAGAGAGGCAGCCGAGGCAGCGGCAAAAGAATTGGACAGGCTGAACCTTGAAAATGAAGAATTAAAGGCAAAACATGCCATGGAAGCAGCCGCCAGGGAGGCGGCAGAGGCAGATGTTCGTAATGCAAAAGAACTGGCAAAAGCCTCCGCTCAGGAGATCACAGAGTTAAATGAGGTGGCAGCTCAGCTAAAATCCAGATATGCTGCGGAGATTGCCGCCAGGAAGAAAGCAGAACAAAGCGCCAGGTATGCTGCGGAAGCAGTGGAAACAGCCGCCAGGGAAACGGCAGAGCTGAATAATGAAATTACAGAGCTGAAAGCCAGATATGCCCAGGCTCTTTCTGAGGATGCCGTATCCCAGACAGAAGAAAAGCAGCAGAATAGCCAGCAATCAGGGGGTCAAGAAAATTGGCAGGATGGCCAGCAATCAGGGGGTCAAGAAAATTGGCAGAATGGCCAGCAGGAGAGTCAGCAGCCAGACCGGCAGTTTGAACAGCAGGAGAGAGAAGAGATAGAAGAACTGGATCTGGATCAGGAAGAGAATGTTTCCGAGGAAACAAAAACCACACCACAGGAAGAACAGCCGGAACGGATTCAGTTGTTAGAGCCTGAAGAAACAGAGGAGGAAGTGGCAGAGGATTTGCTTTCTCCGGAAACAAAACCAGAAGAAAATGCGGAAATTAAGCTGGAGGAAGCCATAGAACCGGCAGACAGCGGATTAAAGGAAGCGGCGGCCGCCTACATACAAAAGCCGTTTTCGGAACCTGAAAAAAAGCAGCAGGAGGAAACAGAACCGGAAAGGGTTTCAGAAAAGGAACGCCAGGAAAAAGAAGAAAAAGAAAAGCAGCGGGCCATCCAGGCGGCCAGAGCCGCTACAGAGCAGTTATTAAAAAGCAGAGGTCTGCAGAACAAAGGTTATCAGGGAAAACGGTATTAAATAAAAAATGGATTGTGTGTTTTGACGGGAATTTGGAAATGACTGGTTGATGGGGGATGTCTCAACATTGGGGCATCCTTTCGTTTTAGAACGGTATTCCTTTTCATTGCTCATAACTAAATTTTGGAAATTAAAGGGCAGGAAATGATCGGAGATTAAACATGGAAGAAACGAAAAAAGTGGAGGTGCTGGCTCCTGCCGGCTCCTATGAAAGTATGGTGGCAGCCTTTGCAGCAGGAGCAGATGCTGTGTATATTGGCGGAAGCCGTTTCGGAGCCAGGGCATATGCAGAAAATTTAGATGAAGATAGGATGTGCAGGGCAATTGACTATGCCCATCTTCATGGGCGGCGGATTTACATGACAATTAATACCCTGTTAAAAGAAGGGGAATTAAAAGAACTTTACGGATATCTTCTCCCATTTTACAGGCAGGGGCTGGATGCTGTCATTGTACAGGACTTGGGGGCAATGGCATTGATTCGGGACCGTTTTCCGGATTTGCCGATTCATGCCAGTACCCAGATGACCATTACAGGAGTGTATGGCGCAAAAAAGGCAAAGGCTCTTGGCGCCAGCCGGATTGTAACCGCCAGAGAGTTATCGCTGGAGGAAATCCGCCGGATCCGCCGCCAGGTTAATATAGAAATTGAATGTTTTGTCCACGGTGCTTTATGTTACTGCTATTCGGGCCAATGCCTGATGAGCAGCCTGATTGGAGGCCGCAGCGGCAACAGAGGGCGTTGTGCCCAGCCTTGCCGTCTTCCCTATGAAGTAAAGCGGGAAGGAAGAACTATAAATGGCAAAGGGGAGCGGTACGTTTTAAGCATGAAAGATCTGTGCACCCTTGATCTGTTTCCGGAGCTTATAAAAGCTGGTATTGACTCATTAAAAATAGAAGGCAGGATGAAAAGCCCTAGATATACGGCCGGAGTGGTAAACATGTACCGAAAGTATATCGATCTGTATTGGAAGGAAGGCAGCAAAGGTTATCAGGTTCTGCCCGAAGACAAGAAGCTTCTGCTGGATTTATTTGATCGGGGCGGTTTTACCCAAGGCTATTATAAACAGCATAATGGAAAGGATATGGCTGCTTTAAAGGAAAAGCCTGTTTTCAGAGAAGAAAACAGAAAATACGCTGCTTATCTGGATGAAAATTATGTAGGCCACAGCCTAAAGGAACCTATTGAAGGGGAAATTGTATTAGAGCCGGGAAAAGAGGCAAAACTAACGTTAAAGGCATTTGTTCCGCCAGTGTCGGTTACTTGTTTTGGAGCAGTTGCAGAAGAGGCGTCAAATCAGCCAATAACGAAAGAGAAGCTTGAAAAACAGCTTAAAAAGACAGGAGATACCCCTTTTTTCTTCCAGAATCTGGATATCTGGTTGTCTGGCGCCTGTTTTCTCCCACTACAGGCTATCAATGAGCTTCGGCGCAGGGGACTGAAATCTTTGGAGGAAACCATCCTTTCCCTTAATTGGCGAAGCCAGGAAACAGAAAAAGAGAGAAGGGAAGAAAAGGATGGAGAGAGAAAGAAGGAATGTGGGTGGAACGAAACGAAGAAAACACAGAGGCCGCTTATGGCGGTATCTATTGAGGAGCAGGAACAGCTTGGGCCTTTGCTGAATCACCGGGATGTGGATGTGATTTATGTGGATGCCAATGGATTTTTAGCAGGCTCCTGGAAGGATACGGTAAAATGCTGCCGCAAAGCCGGAAAACAATGCTGTTTAACCATGCCTCATATTTTCCGCCAAAAAGCAGATGAGTATTTCCGGGCCAATTGGGAGATGATGATGGAAGCCGGATTTGACGGCATTGTAGTAAGAAACCTGGAAGAATGCCAGTGGCTGGAAGAGATGGAAGCATTAGAGTTTCTGAAATCTGGAAGCCAGAACCCCAAAAAAGCACTTCCCAAGATTTTTGACGGCTCTCTTTATGCCTGGAATCATCTGGCGGATCAGACAATGCTGCATTTGGGGGCAGAACGAATTACGATGCCAGTGGAACTAAATGCCAGAGATCTGAAAGAAAAAGGCTGCCAGGGGCAGGAACTTTTGGTTTATGGCGCTCTTCCAATGATGATTTCAGCCCAATGCATAAAGAAAACCACAGGCTGCTGTGACCACAAGCCAGAAGTAGTGAAACTGAAAGACAGAACCGGTAAAGAAATGCCGGTAAAAAACCACTGCAATTTCTGCAGTTCCACCATTTATAATGCAAGCCCCTTATCCTTACTTGGACTGGAGGATCTGATTGGAAAATTAAACCCAGGTGTGATCCGGCTTCAGTTTACCACAGAATCTCCGAAGGAAATAACAGAATGTCTTGATGCATTTGCAGCCGGCTTTTTTCACGGAAAAAAGGAAATAAAACTTACCGGGGAATTTACCAGGGGGCATATACGGCGAGGTGCAGAATAAAACTTGCAGTTCGCAATGTGCTTAAGAAAGGTTGTTGTATGGTTAATCTTATCATAGAAACTTCCAAGTATCTTATGATTCTTTTAATTGCATGTTATACATTTTTCAATTTCCGTTTTTTTTCCTTTCCGGATTTTGAACGGAAACGGCTTATGTGTGCCAGGCAGAATCAGGCGATGTTCCTGATTCACCTTCTGGCATATCTGATCATTTACCTGAAGACGGATCAGGAACGGGTCTTATGCTTTTACGCGGCACAGGTGATTTTTTTTCTTGCCTACATTTATTTGTACCGTTTGTTTTACCGCAATGTATCACGGCTTCTGGTAAATAATGCCTGTATGCTGATGTGCGTGGGACTGATTATGCTTACCAGGATATCATTTGAACGGGCGGTTAAGCAGTTTGTGATTTTGGCAGCAGCAGCCGTGCTCACCTGGGTGGTCCCCCTTATGATTGCCCACATATGGCAGCTAAGCCGGGGAGCATGGCTTTATGCCGGGATTGGACTGTTCCTTCTTGGAACCGTGTGTTTTTTGGGAAGTACTACTTTCGGCGCTCAGCTTTCCCTGCAGGTGGCGGGGATTTCCTTTCAGCCGTCGGAATTTGTAAAAATTTCCTTTGTATTTTTTGTGGCATCCATGTTTTACCATTCCACAGAATTTCCGGCAGTGGCCGTCACTACGGCTGTGGCTGCCTGTCATGTACTGATATTAGTTGTATCTAAGGATTTGGGAAGCGCTTTGCTGTTTTTTGTCACATATCTGTTTATGCTGTTTGTAGCAACCTCTAATTGGCTTTATCTGGGCAGCGGCCTGTTAGCCGGAACTGGTGCGGCTGTACTGGCTTACTGGCTGTTTCCCCATGTACAGACTCGTGTTTTGGCATGGCTAAATCCATGGCTGGATATTGATATGGGAGGATATCAGATTACCCAGTCTTTATTTGCTATTGGTACAGGCGGATGGTTCGGCATGGGATTATATCAGGGAATGCCTTATAAAATCCCGGTAGTAGAAAAAGATTTTATATTTGCAGCCATTTCAGAAGAGCTGGGAGGGATTTTTGCCATTTGTGTTCTTTTGATTTGTATTGGCTGCTTCCTGCAGTTTATGATGATTGCCGGACAGTTGCAGGCAGTGTTTTTTAAACTGACTGCTTTTGGCCTGGGGATTGTGTATATTATGCAGGTATTTCTTACAGTAGGCGGTGTTACGAAGTTTATCCCGTCTACCGGAGTTACCCTTCCATTTGTCAGTTATGGGGGAAGCTCCATATTAAGCACATTTCTATTGTTTAATATTATCCAGGGACTTTATATATTAAAACGGAATGAAGAGGAAGATTATGAGGAAGGCTAGTCCAAATCCAAAAGCAAACCGGAACATTATGCTTCTTACCTATGTGATTCTGGCTGTATTTCTGGGGATGATCCTGTATTTCGGATATTTTCTGGAGATAACAAGCGAAGAGGTGATAAACAATTCTTATAATGCCAGACTGGACCGGTTTTCGGATCGGATTATCCGGGGCCGGATTTTAAGCAGGGACGGGCAGGTGCTGGCGTATACTCATGTGGAGGATACGGGAGAAGAAATCCGGGTATACCCCTTCGGAAATTTGTTTTCTCATGCAGTAGGTCATTCTACAAAGGGAAAAACCGGTTTGGAGAGCCAGGGAAACTTTTATCTGCTTTCCTCCCATGTGAATTTGCTGGAACAGATCTTCAATGAGCTTTCCGGCGAAAAGAATCCGGGAGATGATGTAGTGACTACATTAGATGTAGATCTGCAGCAGACCGCCTATCAGGCACTGGGCGACAGGAAAGGCGCTGTGGTGGCAATTGAACCTGATACCGGAAAGATCCTGGCTATGGTTTCGAAGCCGGATTACGATCCCAATCCTCTTAGTCTGGAAGCTTCCTGGGAAGAAATGATAGATGCGGCAGATAACCAGGGACAGCTTTTAAACCGTGCTGTTCAGGGGCTGTACCCGCCAGGCTCCATTTTTAAGATTGTAACCATCTTAGAGGCTATGAGAGAAAATCCGGAGTATTACCTTAACGATACCTTTGACTGTTCTGGTATATTTTATTGGGACGAATATTCGATCCGCTGCTACCATCAAACGGCGCACGGCAGTCAGGATATGGGACTGGCTTTTGCAAATTCCTGTAATGGGGCATTTGCACAGATGGGGCTTAACTTGGATTTAGATGCCATGTATCAGTTAGCTGGCCAGCTTTTATTTTATTCGGATCTGCCTCTTTCCATGGCTTATTCGAAAAGCTCTTATGAAATGAAGGCGGGCGCCAGTGACTGGGAGATTCTTCAGACATCCATCGGCCAGGGAAAAACCCAGGTAACTCCTATGCATTTTGCTATGATCACCTGTGCGATTGCCAATGGAGGAATTTTGATGAAGCCTTATGATATGGACCGGGTAGAAAACGGAGCCGGGGAGGAGATTAAGAAGTTCCTTCCGGAAAGCTATAAAAGCTTGATGACTGCAGAAGAGTCTAAAAAGCTGAATGAATTAATGATCCGGGTTGTAGCAGAAGGAACCGGTTCCGCTCTCAGAAACGCTCCTTATCAGGCAGCCGGGAAAACTGGTTCTGCAGAATTTGAAACAGGAAAGGAAACACATGCCTGGTTTACCGGATATGCACCGGCAGAAGATCCTCAGATCGTTGTAACGGTAGTAGTGGAAGAGGGCGGTTCCGGGGGACAGACAGCGGCTCCTGTGGCAAGAGCAATGTTTGACCAGTATTTGCTGAAATAAATGATTACTCAGATAAAATTGTAAAAAACAAATAAAAATTTTCACCTAAATAAAAGGATTGAGGAAAATATTTGGCAATTTTCATGAATATCTTGCATCTCTTATGAAAAAGAGTTATACTGAGTACAGTCTATGATGGCACACCAGCAACTGCATGGGCAGGAGAAAATCCTGGAATATTTGTATGAACAGCCAGCAGTTGGTCAGGAGGGATTGCAATGATTGAAGCAACGAGCTGCGGCGGTGTGGTAATCTTTCGTGGTAAAATTCTGGTTTTGTATAAGAATTATAAGAACAAATATGAAGGTTGGGTTTTGCCGAAAGGAACTGTAGAAGCCGGAGAGGAGTATAAGGAAACTGCTCTCCGTGAGGTAAAAGAAGAAACAGGTGTCAATGCGTCCATTATTAAATATATCGGAAAAAGCCAGTATTCCTTTAACATCCCCCAAGATGTGGTGGAAAAGGATGTGCACTGGTATTTGATGATGGCTGACAGCTACTACAGCAAGCCGCAACGCGAAGAGTATTTTATTGATTCTGGGTATTATAAATTTTATGAGGCTTATCATCTGCTGAAATTTTCAAATGAGAAGCAGATTTTGGAAAAAGCTTACAATGAATATCTGGATTTGAAAAAAGCGAACCTTTGGGGTTCCAAAAAGTATTTTTAAAAGAAGCCATTGCAAAAGCAGATTCATTTACTTTTGCAGTGGCTTCTTTCATCATTCCTGTTTAAATGCAATACAAAACTGTTGAACTCTCTGCATTTATATGATAGGATTCAAGTGCTACGTTGAATTTGCACAATGCAGATTCAGTTTGAAAGATGGTCGAAAGGCCATCTTTTTACCTTTATTAGCAAATCCAAGAAGCATATCCATGTCATAGGAAAACATTCGATTCACTATTTCAGTAAACAAACAGAATCTTTCCCAATTAATACGCCTATTTAGGTATTCATTATATAATTTTCCCAATATTCTCGCTTTTTTAACGCTATCCATATCATCAAGATATACAGAAAGAAATTCTATTTCATCATAAACCCATTTCTCATTATTATGGATAGCATTTTTTCTTTTACTAATCTCTTCTTCTTCAACATCATAATTATTAAACGCTTTTACGAAATTAAAAAATTTCCTCAGCAAGAATTTTTCTTTTATTGCGATAGATGTTTTTGTTATAGCACAAACAGTCTTTACAATTGGTATCTCTCTCAATATTTCATTATCTGTTATAGAATCTAATCCTAATTCCAAAAAATCCATAGACAAATCTTTCATATCATCATTAAATAATGATTCTGCCATTAGGGTTACTACATCCATTGGTTTCCTTCTCCTTCAGCTTAAATTTACTTTATACTAAAATTATTACCACTAAGTGAAAGGTACTCACTATATCCTCTTATTAAATCGTTATTCGCCTAAATCTAAAGGTTTCATTAAGGCCACCTTTTCCTCATATTAATTCGGGACCTCTATCATTTTTTCAATTTTATAAAGCAGTTTACGAAAATCAATCAAAATCGGAATTTCAAATGGATATAATTCTGGCTCATCTATTGGAAGTTTTATCTTAAGAAGCATTGTATGTATATCTTCAAGTTCCTTTAATGGTAAATCATTGCGTTCTATATAATAAGAAACCTTCTGTGTCAAATCCGTTAGACCAGCAATATTCCCATATCGAATATCACCAATTTCATCAACATATTGATCCATTCTGGGCAATGAGTTCTGCCAACTACTCATCTGTTTTTGGCTTTCTAATTCAGCATTAATTTTAGCCAACATCTGAGTAGTATCAGCGTCTTTCTCTCTCAAACTCTTTTCTAATTCCAAATGTATATCACGAGCTGTTTTCTTATTACTTCTATAGCTTATATATGCTACTATTATTGGAACAACAATAACAAGAATATCTTTTATGGCAATAATATAATTTTCCATAATTATCCTCCCTAATGAAACTTTTAGTATTTTACCTAACTTATTCACTTTTCTTCTCAACCAAGTACCTTTAACATATCTTTCCTTGCAGCCTTCGTAAAATGTTGTTGAAACTGCCTCAAAATCCTTTCCTTTGATTTCTCTGGTTCTTCCTTATAAGCCGCCGAAACCACATCATATCCCCACAAACTCTCCGGTGTAGAATACACCGACACCGGCCACCCATATTCCTCGCCCCTTTTATCTACCTTACGTCTAAAATCCCTCTGAATAAGATAGGTCTGCATCTGCAGTTCTGTCACAACACCTTCAAAATTCTTTTCTCCATTCTTCCCAAATCCCGCAGCCTTCTTTAACTCAAAAGAATACAGTTCCTTATTTTGCTCAAACTGGTCCATAATCTTCTTACAACGGATACTGGCCAGTTCATCTTCCCACCGGCTGTCAAAATCATACCCCTGCCTTCTGTAATTGGCAAAATACGGAAACCATTTCTTGGAAATAAATCCCGCCTTTTTGTTAAAAAACTTCCCATAAGCCACCGTGCCCGTCCTTGCAACGATCTCCCGCCATTCCCAGGGGTCCTGCTCCCTGTTTCCTGTCCACCAAAACCGTGGAGACGTATGTTCTTCCGCTGAAAAGTCTTCAATCTCATTTCTAAATAGCGGAAGAAATCCCACCTCATTAATCCAGTTGATCAGCTCCTGGTAACTGCGGATTCGATAAGGATTGTCCCAGTCCAGTCCATGCATAACCCACTCACCATTCTCTACTGCCATATGATATCCTCTCAAACCTGTCTTTCTCTATCAAACAACAAGTCTCATCCCTTTTAATTCTATATCTAAACTCTATGTAACAGGCATCCATGTATTTATTTCCAATAATATACCAATGAAATGTATTAACAATATCCATAAAGGTCTAATTCATATTCTCGCTGATATTTACAAACATATGTTCTGTTTTTATAGCATACCATAGAGTATTCTAAGTGTCAATCACATATTTTCTAGAAGAAAAAAGTACTTTGCAACTTGCAATAACCTTCATCCAATGGTATTATGATAAATAAGGAAATTTTATGTATCTATCCCAAATACCCAAATATAGAAGGAAAATCACAAATGAAATTTGAGTGGGATGAAGAAAAAAATACTCTAAATAAAAGAAAACATCAAATATCCTTTGAAACTGCTGCACATGTTTTTGATGACCCCGAATACATTGAAATGTATGATTTCGAGCATAGTTTAGAAGAAGACAGATACATTGCCTTAGGAAAAGTGGGAGATATATTGTTTGTTGTTTTCACTGAACGCAAAGAAGCTATTCGATTGATTTCAGCAAGGCTTGCTACTATCTCAGAGAGGAGACTTTATTATGATCAAGACATTAACTATTGAACCTGGTCAAAAATTAACAAACGAACAGCTTAAAGAAATTGAAGAGGCCAAGAAACACCCTATCGTCTTTGATGAAGATTGTGAAGAATTGTCGCCTGCAATGATGAAGGCCTTTAAAAGCGCAACCATCCAGCGTAACCGTAGAAAAAAAGCGTAATTCAAAGAAAGCTGCGTCCCTAGACGCAGCTCCTTTTACATTGCATTTATCCAATCATCCAATTTTCGTTTATTTCCATTTGCCTTTCCTCCTGCTTATCTTTATTTAATGTACCCTTTGTTCTCTTTTTTACTATCCAAAGTCTCTCGACCAATTTTGAATCTTCCATTGATTTTTTAAGGTACATAAATGTTTTCGTACAAAAAATAGGTTTCTCACTTTCTTCGCCACTTAATGATGTAAGTACATTCTCATTATCATTAAACTTAATTCGAGCTATTATAGTATTTACACCCATATCCCAAATTTCTTCATAATCCCTATTATAAAAATAATCACTAATGGCCAAGCGCTCTAATGCCTTTTTTATTTCATCATAGAAATCCATAACTCCCCTTGGTACTATTCTTTTCCCGTTACAATCTGTATTCATATTTACTATTGGTAATTTAGAATAAACTTCTTGCTCAAAATTATTAATTAATTCTGTTAAAACAGAAATTTTACTGAATGCCGGAATCCTATTATATACAAGCCTCAACAAGTCCCTTACTAATTAAATATAGAGTTTTTTTATGCTTAATTACAAAAGGACGAATGGAAATACCGAAAGTAAGTGCCATAATGTTGTAAGTATGATCTAGTAACGCTTCAGAACGGTCATTTTCATCGGGAATATTATATCTATTCCAAGCTTTAATAGTCATGATTCTCTGATGAAAATCAATTTCTACTGACACATAGGCATATGAATCTGAATAGGCTCCTGCTTCACTAACCTGAATGCTATAAACAAAAAGAATTTGAAGTTTTTCTAATTCTCCTTTGTCATTTTCTTCTGAAAAAATTGCCGCAATTTTTCTCTTTTCCTTTGCTGTGACATAAGTATTCAAAATAGCCTTAAAGTTGAGCGTATGAATTCTATATTGATTAGATAATATTTCTAACCAATCTTCTGGATATTTTACCTCTTTCAAGCTTTGTAGCTTATAAATTCGTATAAGTTTTCGTTTTCCTAACAGTAACTCTTGAAATAAAAAATCTTCAAAATTAGTAATACTTATTTTATTTAGAAGATATTAAACTAATTACCCATTCTCCTTTACATCATTTCCTCAGACGGTTCCAGCCTCATT
>JAAWIS010000103.1 GCA_022796475.1 Lachnospiraceae bacterium
ACGAACGATTAAAGTCAGCCGCATAAAAACTGCCTGGCAGAAACACCAGGCAGGAAAAATTTAAATATTTTCATTGTCTACTTGACGGGTAGCACACCATTTTCCGGGGTTTTTGAGCAATTTTGATACGGTTTGAACAGCTGATTAACGCTTGCTGAACTGCGGAGCGCGACGAGCCGCTTTGAGGCCGTACTTCTTTCTCTCTTTCATTCTTGGATCTCTGGTTAAATATCCAGCTTTCTTCAAGATCGGACGGAAATCAGCATCTGCCTGCAGCAATGCGCGGGAAATGCCATGACGGATCGCACCAGCCTGTCCGGAAAAACCGCCGCCGTGTACGTTTACTAAAACGTCATACTTATCTGTAGTTTCTGTAGCAACTAACGGCTGACGAACAATCAGCTTTAAGGTTTCCAGTCCTAAATATTCGTCAATATCTCTCTTATTAATGGTAATTGTTCCGTTGCCTGGTACTAAATATACTCTAGCAATTGATTTTTTTCTTCTGCCTGTTCCATAAAACTTATTAGCCATTTTTTCTTCCTCCTTCCAACACACTTATTAAAATGCTAAAACTTCTGGTTTCTGTGCAGCCTGCTGATGATCCGGGCCTGCATATACATGAAGCTTCTTAATCATGCTTCTTCCCAGAGGTCCCTTTGGAAGCATACCTTTAACAGCTAACTCGATTACTTTTTCCGGCTTCTTTGCCATCATTTCACGTAAGGTGGTTTCCTTCATGCCGCCTACATAATCAGAATGACGATAATAAATCTTCTGATCCAGTTTCTTTCCAGTTACTTTAATATGCTCGGCATTTACAATCACTACATAATCTCCGCAATCCATATGGGGTGTGAAAATCGGCTTATTTTTGCCTCTCAAAACCTTAGCCACTTCTGCAGCTAAACGACCTAATGTATATCCGGTAGCATCTACTACATACCATTTTCTTTCAATTGTCGCTGGACTAGCCATAAAACTCTTCATGGTTTAACCTCCTGTTGAAAATCCAATTCATACTTCTATCGTTTATCAAAAGATGCTCTCCGGGGCTTTGGTAAGCAAACTTTTGCCTAACGTCACAGTTATTAATTATATAATAGCTGGTAATCTGTGTCAACCATTTTTTCACGTTTTTTCGGGAATTTTGCCCCTTACTCACTTGTAAATTTAAATTCCACCCCCATGAAATTTATTCTTGCAAATCATTCTCCACTCAATAGTGGAATTTAATCTTTCCGAATGATCTGTTAAAATCCTTTACATAAATATGACTGTTTCCTTCCTGGACCCTTTAAGCTTTTCTGTCTTTTTTGTCAAACAGATCGCTTTCTGTATAAAAAAAATCTGGCCGCTTCCGGATAACCTGAAATCCTGCATTCTCATAAAGATGTCTGGCCTCTTGATTCCTGTCTGCTACTATTAATACTAACTTATTTGCTCCCCGGGTTTTCGCAAACTCTTCTGCACGCAAAAGCGCATTTCCTCCATAGCCCTGATTTCGGAATTCTTTTTTAATTCCGATCATGTCGATTACCATCATTTCCATTCCATCTTCTTTCTTCGGAAGCAGAACTAGTATGCCGATTTTGGTTGCCTCTTTGGTAATCCAGAAAAAGAAACAGCCAGTCTGCTCCTGCTCCTGAATCATCCTTTCATCATACGTGGCAGAACCCAGAACATCAAAAAATGCTTCATTATAAGATGCCAGCCACTCCTGCCGTTCTTCTTTTTCCAGCAAACAAAGCCTGATTTGCCGTTCTGGCAGGTTCTCTTCATATAATGTTCTTACAATTTCTTTCTCCATCTCCAGATAACAATAGCTCTTCCTCATTTGATAATAGCCAAAGCTTTGTCCTTCCCGGATCCGGTCATTGCTGTCAGCTACATAAATCCATCTGGCTCCGTTCCTGGCCGCCTGATGAATAAGCCGAGTTGCAAGACGGTGAAATTCTCCATCTTCACACCGCCAGATTACCACATATGCTTTCTTTTTGGGAACAATTTCCCTCTGAACCAGCAGATACTTCCAATACTTATTAGACACCGCAATTTCTGGCTGCAGCGCTTTTTCATATTCCAGGCTTTTAAGAGTCAGCCCTTTCGCCGGAAGCGTAGGACCGGCGGCCTGGCGGCTTCTGGCATCCAAAATTTCCTCCACATGTTCCGGCTGATAAAGTCCGGTGCCTACCCGAAGCAGCGTTCCCGCTATAATCCGCACCATATTGTAGAGAAAGCCATTTCCGCAAATCCGTATCGTCACAATATCATCGGCTCCCCGCTCTACTGTCAGGCTGTAAATAGTCCGAACAGTTTCTTCCGCCTGAGTCCGGACCGTGCAAAAGCTTTTAAAATCATGCTCTCCAATCAAATAAGACGCCGCCTGTTTCATTTTTTCTACATCCAGAGGAAAATAGCAAAAATATGTATACAAGCGGTTTACCGGCATATCGATTTTTCGGTTGAGAATCTTATATTCATACGTTTTCGTACAATTCTGCTTTCTGGGATGCCAGTTTAATGGTACTTCCTCTGAAGACTGAATCCGGATATCTTCCGGAAGCCTTTGGTTTAATGCAAAGCATATTTTATCCCCTGGCATTCGGTTTTTTGTGTCAAAAACCGCCACGTTTCCCAGTGCGTGAACACCGGAATCCGTCCGGCTGGCTCCAATTACAGCAATGGACTCTTTCAGCAGTTCGGAAAGTGTCTGATTCAGCACGGCTTCCACCGACAAGCCATTGGGCTGTAGCTGCCATCCATGATAATTGGTCCCGTCATACGCAATTACTAATTTAACTCGCTTCATCTTTCAATCTCCTGAATAGCCTTAAAAAGCCTTGTTCCGCTACCTATAAAAACGCAGGCCTATCATCCCGGCCAGATAAAAAAGCTGCAGTCCATAAGCGGCCCGATCCCGGAAAGCATATTGGAGGGGTTTCATTTTTGTCCTTCCATCGCCGCCCCGATAGCATCTGGCCTCCATAGCCATTGCAAGATCCGTTGCACGCCGAAAAGCAGAGATAAAAAGCGGAACTAAAAGGGGCACCATTGCTTTCACCTTCTGAATCAAATTCCCAGTTTCAAAATCCGCCCCTCTTGCCATCTGTGCCTTCATAATTTTATCTGTTTCTTCCACCAGAATCGGAATAAACCGCAAGGCAATGGACATCATCATCGAAATCTCATGAACCGGCACTCCCACCTTATTTAAAAATCCCATACTTTTTTCCAGGCCGTCTGTCAGTTCATTAGGCGTTGTGGTCAGCGTCATAATCGTGGAGCCCAATACCAGATAAATCAGACGGACTGCCATAAACCCTGCCATCCGCAGCCCTTCTCTGGTAATTTTAAAGATCCAGATCTGCACCAGAACTTCCCCGCTGGTTAAAAATAAATTAAAGCTAACGCTAATCAAAAGCAGAAATAAAATTGCTTTTAGCCCTTTTACCATAAAAGAAAAGGGCACCTTTGTCAGCTTTATTACCCAGATCAGCGCGGCAGTAGCCAGTAAATATCCCCAGACAGTGGTAGTAATAAACAGGGACACAATAAAAATCAGCGTGCCAAACAGTTTGGTTCTGGGATCCAGCCGATGAATCACAGAATCCACCGGGTAATATTGTCCTAATGTAATTTCTCGCAGCATATCAGTCAACTCCTATCACACCCTTAGGATCCAGGTCCCTCGGTTTTATCGCCGTAATATCTTCAAAATAGCATCTCTGGCTTCCTCTACTGTAGTTAAATCGTCTGCAATATCCACTCCATGCTCCCTCAGCTCATGCACCACATACGTTATCTGTGGTGCTGCCAGCCCCATTTTTTCCAGCTCCTTGTAATGCTTAAACACGTTTTTCGGACTATCATCAAACACTTTTTCCCCATGGTTCATAACCAGCAGCCGATCGGCGTAGCGGGCCATATCCTCCATACTGTGGGACACCAGGATAATAGTTATTTTCTTTTCCCGGTGAAGTGCTTTGATTTCATCTAATATTTCATCTCGTCCTTTCGGATCCAGGCCTGCAGTTGGCTCATCTAAAATCAGAACCTCCGGCTCCATCGCCAATACCCCGGCTATCGCTACCCTTCGTTTCTGCCCCCCAGACAGTTCAAAGGGTGACTTCCGGTAAAAGCTTTCATCCAGGCCTACCTGTTCTAATGCACCTTTGGCCCTCTCCTCAATCTCATCCTTAGAAAGTCCAAGATTCTTCGGCCCAAAACATACGTCAGAAAATACATCCACCTCAAATAGCTGATGCTCCGGATACTGAAAAACCAGTCCCACCTTACTGCGAAGGCTTTTCATATCATACCCTTCTGAATAAATATTTTCGCCGTTATAGTAAATACTTCCGCTGCTTCCCCGAAGCAAGCCATTGAGATGCTGGATTAAGGTAGATTTTCCGGAACCCGTATGCCCAATCAGCCCAACAAACTGCCCGTCCTCTATTGTAACATTCACATCTTTTAACGCATACTGTTCAAAGGCTGTTCCTTCTCCGTAGATATGATTTAAGTGTTCTACTTTAATTGCCATTTTTTCTCCTGTCTTCCTTTTCCCGATTCCATCAGGTTATCCTTTATTCTGCCATTTAGAAACTCAGTTACCCTTCCAAAAACAGAGGAAGCAGATATTCCATCAGTTCTTTCCTGGTCAAAATCCCTTCCGGCAGTTTCACTCCGGCTTTTTTCAGTTCATAGGCAAGCTCTGTTACCTGTGGGACATCCAGACGGTACGATTTCAATTGTTCCACCTCGGAAAAAATTTCCCGTGGAGTACCATCCATCACGATTTTTCCATCATCCATTACAATTACCCGGTCCGCATTTACCACTTCTTCCATATAATGGGTAATCAAAAGAACCGTAATCCCTTCTTTCTGGTTTAATTCCCGAACCGTCCGGATTACTTCCTTCCGGCCATTAGGATCCAGCATTGCCGTAGGTTCATCCAAAATAATGCACTCCGGTTTCATAGCCATTACCCCTGCAATAGCCACCCGCTGCTTTTGTCCTCCTGAAAGCTTATTGGGCGACTTCATCCGGTAAGCTGTCATACCCACAGCCTCCAGGCTTTCATCTACCCGCTTCCAAATTTCCTCTGTAGGAATCCCCATATTTTCCGGACCAAACCCTACATCTTCCTCCACAATATTGCCAATAATCTGATTATCCGGATTTTGAAATACCATGCCTGCAGTTTTTCGGATATCCCATATATGGGACTCATCCCGGGTATCCATTTCAGAAATCCAGATCGTTCCTTCTGTAGGCAGAAGGATTCCGTTTACATGTTTTGCAAACGTGGATTTTCCGGAACCATTATGTCCCAAAATCGCTACAAAATCACCTTTTTTAATCTCTACATCCACTGCATCAATAGCCCGGTTTACTTCTTCAATCTGGTCATTTTCATCTCTTCGGATATAGTCAAAAATCAGCTTGCTTGCTTTTATAATTCCCATCTTAAACCTCGCTCATGCAGAAATCTTCCGATTCCTATACCATGCCATAAGTCAACCTTTCCTAAATCTTTGGTTAACCATTCAACCCGTTTCTTCATTGTAGTAGATTCTTTCCCATTAGTCAAGGATTTGATATACTTTCTTAAAATGCAGGGCCATAAGCGTTACTGTTCACACAACAGTAACCCATGAGCTGACTGCTTACAGCGTTTGGTCATATAGCCCCATAAAAAGGAATCCTGCAAAATCCATGTACATAAAGAAAAGGCCCCAAAAGGGCCTTTTCGAAAATAAATTCTGTTTCATTACGGAAATATAAGCTGCTACGAAACTATTATTATCACATCAGCTTTTCAGGAAACTGCTTATGATGCATTAAGATATCTTCCATCACTTCCAATGGAATAGCGGTCGTCAATAATCGTATTTACAGCCATGGAACCATCGGTGTTCATGTAATACCAATCATCGGGACTGGTCTGAATCCATCCCACTGCCATCTGTCCGTCTGTGTTAAAATAGTACCATTTCTGATCCTGCTCCATCCAGCCGGTCTGCATTTCTCCCTGCTGATTCATATAGTACCAGCAGCCAGAAGTTTGATCCTGGAACCATCCAATAACTGCGTATCCGTTTTCATCAAAATAATACCATTTTCCACGGATCATCTTCCATTGGGAAGTGGCTATCCTTCCATCTTCCCCCTGATATTGTCTTCCTTCCTGGTAATTTCTCCAGTTTCCTCCTGTTTCTCCTACCTGTTCTTGATCCACTGTTACAGTATTCAGGGATGGAACGTATGATCCAGTAAGCAGATATTTTTGCTCCTGGGCACTTTTCCCCTTTGCCCGAACCTCATAAAAGTAATTTCCTTCTGTTTCCAGATAAGGGGTAAGATCCACACTGGTTCCTGTAACCTCAAGCGTTTTCACCCAGACATCATCCTGATACAAGCGCAGCTCGTACATGGTTGCGTAAGGAACTTTTTTCCATACTGCTTTGGTCC
The DNA here is from genome assembly GCA_022796475.1 of Lachnospiraceae bacterium. GTDB lineage: Bacteria > Bacillota > Clostridia > Lachnospirales > Lachnospiraceae > Caccovicinus. The sequence goes on from JAAWIS010000103.1 coordinate 6,481, forward strand.
TGTTGCTGTCGCTCCATCCGGCTTCCTCTGTCATCCCAAGCTGAATCGATGGCGTATACCGGATCGTTACATGGAGTACGGTTCGATCCTCTTCTTCCGCCGACGCACTCCTGAAATCAGCACCGCTGACACTTAGTTTGCTGCTTTTATAGCTGGCTTCAAACTCTCTGCCCTCACCTGCAGTAATGGTCAAATATCCATACACCAGCTTCCCTGGCTTCCAATCTCCAACTTCTTTGCTCCAGAGCACCTCAGTAAGCTGACAGTTTGAAGGGGTGATGTGGATTTTCGGCTCCACCATGATTCCCTCTTCTTCTCCGGGTTCCACTACAATCGTCAGATTCCCGATTGTACTGGCTCCAAAAGCAGTCATTCCACCGCCTGCCGCAATAAAAGCAGCAGCAATTCCAATCAGAATTTTCCTTACTCCATGTCTGATTCCCATTCTTTGTTTCCTTCCTTATTACTTACGCCAGGCTCCATTTTCATCCAGTAAAAAGCCGTCTACGGTAGTATTAGCAGCGCGGATTCCCGTTCCAGGATAGAAATAATAAAAGCTTCCGTTAATTTCTGTCCATCCTTCAGCGCGGATTCCGTCTGAATTCAAATAATAATAATTTCCATCTTGGGTAACCCAGTTATTGGCTACCATAATACCTTCATACTGATCCTTGGTAGGATTCAAATAGTAAACCCGGTTTCCTGCCTGTACCCATCCGGTCAGCATAGCGCCGCTTTCATCCAGATAATAGTAAGAACCATTGCGGTTCTGCCATCCGGTAAGCATCCAGCCGTCTGCGTCAAACAGATACCATTTTCCATTCCAGGCAAGCCATTCATCTTTCGGATAGCTTCCATCCGGATACCGGAAATACCAGCGATTTCCGCTCTGAATCCAGCCTACCACCGTATTGCCGCCTGAAGGAGTGGTTCCACTCCCCTGGCCGCTTCCATCGGATACATTTTCTTCTGGAAGGTACATCTCATCAGAGGAAATCCAGTCACTCTTTTTTCCGTATTTACTCTCATCGGAATCTGCCGGAATCACCCGAACTTTAAAATAGTATGTTCCCTTTTTCGTCATGTAGGGATAAAAATCGTAATGAGTGCTGCTCGTTTCTACTTTGTGAACCTGTGAGCTTCCCCTGTATAGCGCAGCTTCAAAACGATAGGAAGAAGAGCTGTTTTCCATTTTCCATCTTGCATTTCCATATCCGGAACCGCTCCAATATGCCTCCTCCGGAGTTTCAAATTGTCCTTTTATTGGGTTTAAATCCAATGTGACAATCAGCTTTTTGTTGCTGACAGTGGCGGATCGGAACGTGCCGCCAGTTATTTTCACATTGCTGGACTGATAACCACCTTTAAATCTTCTGTTGTCATAATCCGTTACATCCAGCCAGATCTTCATCCTGGGGATATCCCCTACCTGCATCGTCTTATTCTGAGAAGTAACCCACTCTGCTTTCTCAACAAAATAATGTTCACTGTTCGTATACACATATGCACCGGAACTGCTGTCTTTATCTCCAATCACAATATCCGGCAAGCTATCCCCCGGTTCAAATTCGTTCAGCCCCACCCGGATATTTACAGAACTGATAGTAGAAACTGCTGCATATGCTGCTGTTGGATTTACAGCCGCTACAAAAAGGCACACAGCCAAAATACTGCTTAAAAGTTTTCGAACCCATCTCATATGGCATCCTCCTTATCTAGTCATCACAAATAATTGGTGATATAATACATTATAATCAATAACCAGAGGTACCGTCAACTTACAATATTCTGACCATTTCCTTAAAGGATTTTCCGCCTTTTCTCTATCATATTGCACAAATAAGGCTCACTTTCTGTTGAAAGAAAAAAGAGTCCGATGAATCAGACTCGCGCCGGAGCGCGTCTGCGCCAGCAGACAGTTTCCTTAAACGCGAAGTGCGCATCTCCCCGGAGGGGTTTTGCTTTATAGGAAGTAATTTCCTATAAACCTTCATGCGCCCGGCAGCAGACACACCACCACACAGGAAAGTGTGGCGGGCGCACTTGGAATCCCTGAACTTAGGCCGCCTAATCGGCTGCAGGACTTTCACAGTAACCCCCATGCTCCGCTTAGGGCGCCACCATGAATGAATGGGGATTCCTGTGAACCCTCCGGGGGATGTGCAGAAAACGGGCATGGAAGATGCCGCGTTGCGGCCCCGTTTTCGCACAGCTCAGCGCTTTGCACTGAGCTTTCACAGTAAGCAAAAAGAACTGCCTTACCATACTATGATAAGACAGTTTCTTGTTTATTCTGTGAACTTTTTTGATTCCAGATTCATAAAATAAGAGAGAAATTGATCGTATTCCATTTCCTCTGCAATCATATTGGAAAATAAAAGAATCCTTATACCAGTTCAAGCAATACTTCCATCGCAGCATCGCCCTTACGAGGGCCAATCTTCACAATTCTGGTATAACCGCCATTGCGGGAAGTATACTTAGGAGCAATCTCATCAAATAACTTGGCAACCAGATCCACTTCCTTTGTATTCCTCTTTCTTCCGGCAGCCTGCGTTGGCACTTCTGTTACTCCATAAAGAACCTTTAACATTTGACGGCGTGCGTGTAATCTGGAAGGCTGATCTTTTTTGATCTCCTTCTCTACTTCATCGTATACGGTAACCCTCTTGCCGTCTACTACTTCCTTTACCCGCTTTCCGTCTTTATCTTTGCGCGGCACCTTTGCCGTGACCTTAACGGTATCAAAATTATCTTTTTCCTTTACTGCCATAGCAATCAAACCCTCTGCAACCTTACGGATTTCCTTTGCTCTGGTTTCTGTTGTCCGAATTTTGCCATGATAAATTAAAGCTGTTACCTGGCTTCTAATTAATGCTTTTCTCTGGGAAGAAGTCCTTCCTAATTTCCGATATCCTGCCATAATAATCAACCTCCATTAATTTTCCGTCTGGAGAGCATCACCGTGCTCTTTGGGCTTACCGGCCTGCATCTTCCTGTCAGTCAAAATACCCGGCCACGCATCATTGGGCTTACTGGCCAGGCATTCAATCGCTATGTTATAAACAGCCTGCTATTCATCACTGGGATTTAACTGCAAGCCTAACTCTTTTAACTTGTTCAGCACTTCTTCTAATGATTTGCGTCCCAAGTTCCGGACTTTCATCATATCCTCTGAGGTACGGTTGCACAACTCTTCCACCGTATTAATTCCAGCCCGCTTCAGACAGTTATAGGAACGAACGGACAGCTCTAACTCGTCAATGTTCATCTCTAAAACTTTTTCTTTTTCATTATCCTCTTTCTCTACCATGATCTCAGCAGTCTTGGCATTTTCAGAAAGATCAATAAACAGATTTAAATGTTCGCTTAATACCTTTGCCGCAAGGCTGACCGCTTCATCCGGCGCTAATGTACCATTGGTATAAACATCCAGAGTCAGCTTATCAAAATCAGTAACCTGACCAACACGGGTATTTTGTACCGTCATGTTCACACGTTCAACCGGAGTGTAGATCGAATCCACTGCAATCACACCAATGGGCAGATCGTCACTTTTGTTTTTGTCTGCACTTACATAGCCGCGGCCTTTCGTAATCGTAAGCTCCATATAAAACTTACTGTCTGCTCCGCCGCTTAAGGTGGCGATCACTTGTTCCGGATTCATAATTTCAATATCCGCATCTGCCTGAATGTCCGCTCCAGTTATGATTCCGTCGCCTTCAAATTCAATGTATGCGATCTTTGGTTCATTGGTATCACTGCTGTTTTTAATGGATAAGCTTTTGATGTTCATAATGATTTCAGTTACATCTTCCTTGACTCCGGGTATGGAACTGAACTCATGCAGAACGCCATCGATTTTCACCTGGCTGACTGCTGCACCCGGTAAGGAAGAAAGCATTATTCTTCTAAGGGAATTACCTAAGGTGGTGCCGTAGCCTCTCTCTAATGGTTCAACTACAAACTTACCGTACTTCTTATCTTCTGAAATCTCTGCAATTTCAATGTTTGGTTTCTCAAAATCGAACACAAATAGCCCCTCCTTTTAGGGTGGATCATCAAAGCTTAAAACTTAAACATTTAATTATTTGGAATACAACTCGACGATAAGCATTTCGTTAACAGGAACGTCAATCTCATCTCTGGTTGGCATTTCCTTAACTGTACCGCGTAAATTTTCCTGATCTGCTTCCAACCACGCCGGAACCATACGTCCTGCCGTAACTTCCAGGATGTCTTTGTATCTCTGAGCTGATTTGCTCTTTTCACAAATCTCAATCACATCGCCGGCCTTTACTAAATAAGACGGAATATTAACCCGCTTGCCATTTACCAAAACATGCTTGTGATCTACAATCTGTCTTGCTTCTTTTCTGGTACGTGCCAATCCTAAACGGAACACAACATTATCCAGTCTGGTTTCCAAAAGGATCATCAGATTTGTACCTACCATACCATTCATCTTGGAAGCCTTTGCGTAATAGTTGCGGAATGGCTTCTCTAATACACCGTAGATAAATTTGGCCTTCTGCTTTTCTCTTAACTGCTGGCCGTATTCACTTACTTTTCTGTTTGCTCTTTTTAATTCTCTGTTGGACTTTTTATCAATTCCTAAATAGATGGGGTCCATACCAAGGGATCTACATCTTTTAAGAACAGGAACTCTATCAACTGCCACTTTTATTACCTCCTATTAGACTCTTCTACGCTTTGGCGGACGGCATCCGTTATGAGGAACGGGAGTAACGTCCTTGATGCTGGTTACTTCCAACCCACATGCCTGTAATGCACGGATTGCTGCTTCACGTCCGGAACCCGGACCTTTTACCATAACATCTACGGATTTTAATCCATGTACAAGAGCTGCTTTGGTTGCAGTTTCTGCGGCCATCTGAGCTGCATATGGAGTAGATTTTCTTGAACCTCTAAATCCCAGACCACCAGCACTTGCCCAAGATAAGGCATT